>JAEZJW010000118.1 GCA_023415595.1 Bacillota bacterium | reverse complement strand
TGGGAATTCTGTTAGGCCTCGGATTATCCTATGCATTTACGAAATTTGCACTGAATCCGGATGGGACACCGGTAGTACAACTCTATATCAGTACTTCCTTTATCATCCTCAGTGGCTGCATCGCGGTTACGGCTTCTGCCCTGGCGGCATTGATACCGGCGGTGAAATCCTCGAAGTTGAATCCGATTGATATCATCCGCAACAACTAGGAAGGGAGGAATGAAGATGAGTATATTGGAACTAAAAGATATTAATAAAATATATGGCAAGGATATTCAGACACAGGTGTTATATGATATCAACCTTTCCTTTGGAGATGGTACCTTTAACTCCGTGATCGGCCAGTCCGGCAGCGGGAAAAGTACTCTTTTAAATATTATGGGAACTCTGGATCAGCCCACCTCCGGTGAAGTCACCATTGCCGGAACGAAGGTGAAGGCTATGAAAGGAAACCAGCTGGCAGACTTAAGAAACCGGACCATCGGCTTCGTATTCCAGTTTCATTATTTACTGCCCGAATTCACGGCGCTGGAGAATGTGCTGATGCCCTTCCGCATTCAGAATGGGAAAGTAACCAAGGAAGTGAAGGATAGGGCGGAAGAGCTGATGAAGCTGGTCGGGTTGGAGAAGGTGAAGAACAATCCTGCTAACAGGATGTCGGGCGGTCAGCAGCAGAGAACAGCCATAGCCAGATCCCTGATCAATAATCCGAAGATCATCCTTGCGGATGAACCGACCGGTAACCTGGACTCGGAATCCACCGAGAACATCTATGAACTGCTCCGCAGGATTAATGAAGAGCGTAAGACTACCTTCATTATCATCACCCATGACCGGAGAATCGCAGAGAAAGCCGACCGGATCATTGAGATCAAAGACGGCCGGATCAATCTGGATCTGACAAAATAAATATACCTAGTTCATTTTATATTTCTTTATATGAGCAAGAGGCATCATGATGCTTACTTTCTATCCTTTGTTTGAAACAAGGAGAGAAGGTAACCTATCATAGATGCATCTTGCTTTTTTATATTAACCGGCTTGCCGGTTCATCTTTCCTTAGTGAGATTGATACGGTCCAAGCTCTTAACGATTGTATATGCTTACGAAACATTTTCTTCCGGTTGCCGTTATACGTTACTACACAATTTTACTTCCGACAGCTTTTTGAATGATTTCCGGTTTCCTGTACATAATAGATAGATAAATTATGTCTAGGAGTATGCAGCATGAAGGATTACAGATTAGGAATTGATATCGGCTCGACAACAGTGAAGCTGGTAGTGCTCAGTGAGGATGGACAGCTTATATATAACGATTATCGAAGACATTTTTCAGATATGAAGGAAACCTTAATTACTCTTGTCAGGGAGTGTTATCAAGCACTTGGAGATATTGGTGTCAGAATCAGCATTACCGGCTCCGGCGGTCTCTCAGTATCGGAATGGCTTGCACTTCCCTATGTTCAGGAGGTGATCGCCTGTAACTGTGCAGTGGAGGCGTTAATCCCTCAGACCGAGGTCGTGATCGAGCTGGGAGGGGAGGATGCGAAGATTACCTATCTGAAGGGCTCAGTGGAACAGAGGATGAACAGCAGCTGTGCTGGTGGGACAGGAGCCTTCATCGACCAGATGGCAGTCCTGCTCCATACGGATGCTGCCGGTCTGAATGAACTCGCGAAGGGATATCAGGTGATTTATCCGATCGCGTCCCGATGTGGCGTATTTGCTAAGACGGACATCCAACCCCTGATCAATGAAGGGGCAAGAAAAGAAGATATCGCAGCCTCCATCTTCCAGGCTGTGGTGAATCAGACCATCGGTGGTCTTGCTTGTGGGAAGCCGATCCGCGGTAAGGTGGCATTCCTTGGCGGACCTTTTCATTTTCTTACGGAATTAAGAAAACGTTTCGCAGAAAGCCTGAGACTGACAGAGAGTGAAGCAGTCTGTCCGGAGAATTCCCAATTGTTTGCCGCGATAGGAGCTGCTTTGTCAGCAAAGCAGAAGGAAGGAATTACTCTGGGGAAGTTAAATGATAGGGTAATTTTGATCTCTGACCTCAGAGAGGAAGAAGTCAGCCGCTTGGAACCCCTATTTAAGAGTGAAGAGGAATATCAGCAATTTAAGCATAGACATAATCGGGCAAGGATACGGAGAGAGGAACTCAGCCGGTATCAGGGTAAGGTATACTTAGGGATTGATGCAGGCTCCACCACCACTAAGGTAGCGGCAATCGGGGAAGAGGGAGAGCTTCTGTATTCCTACTATGGCGGTAATGAGGGTAACCCCCTGAGAAAGCTCGTTGAAATATTAAAGGATCTGTATGGGATCCTTCCCAAGGATGCCAGGATTATAAGGACTGCTGTCACCGGCTATGGAGAAGCATTGATGAAGGCAGCCTTGCATGCGGACTATGGAGAGATTGAGACGATTGCCCATTATAAAGCAGCCAGGTTCTTCCTGCCAGAGGTGGATTTTATTCTTGATATCGGCGGGCAGGATATGAAATGTCTCAGGATGAAGGAGGGGGCTATTGACAGTATCCTGCTGAATGAAGCCTGTTCCTCCGGCTGCGGTTCCTTCCTGGAAGGCTTTGCCGCCTCACTTCACTTTAGGATTGAGGAATTTGCCGGAGAAGCTCTGTATGCGAAGTCTCCCGTGGATCTGGGTACGAAATGCACTGTCTTCATGAATTCCAAGGTAAAACAGGCACAGAAGGAGGGAGCAGGAATATCTGATCTGTCTGCAGGATTATCCTACTCCGTCATTAAGAATGCTTTATATAAGGTCATTAAGATCCGGGATCCGAAGGACCTGGGGAACCATATCATTGTCCAGGGCGGGACCTTTTATAATGATGCGGTCTTGCGCTGCTTTGAGAAGATCACCGGAAGAGAAGCAGTACGTCCTGATATCTCAGGCCTCATGGGAGCTTTCGGGGTCGCCTTGATAGCCAGGGAGCGATACCACGGGGAGAAGCAAACGAAGGACCAGATGCAAACTTCTGACTCGAGGCAGACTGCTGACCTGAGACAGTATTCGGATTCGATGCAGCTCAGCATGGCCACTTCAGAGTATGCTACCGAGGCTGCTGCGGAGATATCCGCTTTATTACCCCCCACAGCACTAAGGGATTTTCAGATGACTTCTACTTACCGTCGCTGTGATAAATGCACGAATCAATGCCTCCTTACCGTGAACAGCTTCACTAACGGGGAGAGCTTTATTACCGGAAACCGCTGTGAGAGGGGCTTAGGTCTGGAGAAATCCAGAGAGGACAAGCTTCCTGATCTTTACCGCTATAAGTACAGAAGGACCTTCGGCTATCATCCTTTGAAGGAAGGTGAGGCTCCCAGGGGTACCATTGGAATACCTAGGGTTCTCAATATGTTCGAGAATTATCCGTTCTGGTTCACTCTGCTGACCAGCCTCGGGTTCCGGGTAATTCTCTCCTCACCCTCCGGCAAGAGGTTATTTGAGAAGGGGCTGGAGACCATTCCCTCCGAATCGGTCTGTTACCCTGCGAAGCTGAGCCATGGGCATATTATGGACCTGATTGACCGTGGAATCAGGACAGTATTCTATCCCTGCGTGGTCTATGAGAAGAAGGAATTTACGGAAGCAACCAACCACTATAATTGTCCGATTGTTACCTCCTATCCGGAGGTGATCCGGAACAATGTGGAGGAGCTTAAGAAATATCAGGTGAAGGTCATCGCACCCTTCCTGTCACTGGCGGATCCGAAGGTTCTGGCAGAGAGAATCAAAGAGGAATTTAAGGACTATCATGTCTCCTGGCAGGAGGCTAAGAAGGCTGTCAGCCTTGCTTGCAGGGAAAGGGAACAATATAAGAAGGATATACGAACCAAGGGCGAGGAGACCTTGAAGTTCTTAAGAGCTAATCATAAAAAGGGCATTGTATTATGTGGGAAGCCATATCATGTGGATCCGGAGATCAACCATGGGATATCCGATTTAATCGTTTCTTATGGGCTTGCCGTACTGACAGAGGACAGTATCGCACATCTGTCAGGCCTGAGGCAGAAGCTCAGGGTCGTGGATCAGTGGACCTACAATTCAAGGCTCTACCGGGCGGCGTCCTTAGTGGCACAGGAACCCTGCCTGGAGCTGGTTCAACTGAATTCCTTCGGCTGCGGTTTGGATGCAGTCACCTCGGACCAGATCTCCGAGCTGCTTGCGTCGGGAGGAAAGCTCTATACCATGCTGAAGATTGATGAGGGGAATAACCTGGGTGCAGCGAAGATCCGCCTCCGTTCTCTGATCGCTGCGATGGAGGAACGAAGGGCTACCGGACGGAGAGAAACAATACAGCAGGAGGATAGCGGGAAACCGGAATTTACGAGGAATATGCGACTGACCCATACCATCCTTGCACCTCAAATGGCACCGATCCAATTTGATCTGATCCGGGAAGCCGCCCGTTCCTGCGGATACCGTCTGGAGGTACTCCCGGCTTATGACCGTTCTGCCGTGGAGGAAGGCTTAAAATATGTGAATAATGATGCCTGTTATCCGGCAATCATCATGGTCGGGCAGGTTGTGAAGGCACTGAAATCGGGGCAGTATGACCCTGAGAGAACCTCTGCTATTATCACGCAGAGCGGCGGGGGCTGCCGTGCAACGAATTATCTGGCATTACTGGAGTTAGGGCTGAAGCAGGCCGGCTTTCCGCAGGTGCCGATTATATCCGTCAATGCGGCTGGCCTCGGAAAGCAGCCGGGCTTTAAGTATTCAGTCGGGTTGATTAACCGGTGCATCATGGCCATGGTTTATGGTGACCTGTTTATGAAGGTACTGAACCGGACCAGACCCTATGAGAGATTTCCGGGCTCCGCACAGCTGCTCTATGAGAAATGGAATAAGAAAGCGAAGGAGAATATCAGAGCTTCCGGTAAGAGGAACTTTGAGCAGAATGTCAAAGGTATCATCAGAGAGTTTGACCAACTGGAGCTGACCGATATTAAGAAACCCAGGGTTGGAGTAGTGGGAGAGATATTAGTGAAATACCATCCGACCGCAAATAACGATATCGTCAGTATCCTGGAGGAAGGAGGAGCAGAAGCAATTGTACCCGATCTTATGGATTATATCTTATATTCTACTTACAATGCACGATTCCGGTTCCGATATCTTGCCGGGTCGAAACTGAACATGGAGGCAAGTGATTTCGCAGCCTATTATATCCACCGGTTCCGTAAACAATTAAACAGGGAGCTTGCGAGAAGCAAACGTTTTCATCCACCTACTCCGATTGAGGAGCTCGCCGAGATGGCCTCCGGGGTACTGTCCCTGGGGAACCAGACAGGAGAGGGATGGCTGGTGACTGCGGAGATGCTGGAGCTGATTGGGCAGGGTACGGATAATATCATCTGTGTCCAACCCCTGGCCTGTCTGCCAAATCACGTCGCCGGGAAGGGAATGTTCAAGCCGATCAAGGAGAGATACCCGGCTGCGAATATCATCCCAATCGATTATGATCCCGGAATCTCCAGTGTCAATCAGCTGAACCGCATTAAACTGATGCTATCGGTTGCATTTAAGAAGATAAAGGAGTAACAAATGCTTATAAATACTAAGGATGATGGAATGGGATCAGCATTTCACATTTTGATTTCAGCTGTGGAATTTAATTGATTTTTAATGATTTTTTTATATTATTCTATAGATAGAGACTGATAAAAGTGGTAAGCTTCTGTTATGGAATTGCTGATCTGATATATATGCGA
>JAEZJW010000099.1 GCA_023415595.1 Bacillota bacterium | reverse complement strand
GAAAGCCGGTATCCAGCAGGAGATCCGCAAGAGGGAGCATTATGAGAAGCCGAGCGTAAGACGCAAGAAGAAGTCTGAGGCGGCAAGAAAACGTAAATATTAATCTATGATAAGAACTCTCAATGAGAAATCATTGAGAGTTTTCTTTCTATCTGCAATCTTCCCCCCTTCCATAGTCTACAAATCCCGATAAAATCATATATTATTAACAGTATCTGCAAAGGAATCAAGGGGGCAGCCATGCGTATATGGGTAAGAACCTGAAATCATCCCATGAGAAGTTCAAGAAAGATGCGAAGAATACCCTGTATCAGGGGATAGATACGAAGAAAAAGAAGAAGCTCGAGCCGAGATTATCCTATATGGAGGAAATCTCAAATGTCTTGAACCTGCCGGCAGACATCCTGGCGGGAGCTCCGATTATCACAGCCACCGGCCGGAATGAGATCTGTCTGGAAAATTATAAGGGAATTATCGAATATAACGGGAATTAGATCAAGGTACAGACGAAGGCCTGTAAAATCTGCATTGAGGGCAAGAAGCTCAATATTTTATATTTTAATGAGGATGAAATGAGGATTACCGGCTTTATACAGGCGATCTATTACCAATGATGGTCAGAAGAACTAAGAGGCTGGAGGTAATCGTATGCTGAAAAAACTGATGAACTGGCTTCGTGGCTATCTAACCGTGAGAATCCACGGAACCTCGCCCGAGCGGTTTATTAACCTCTGCTGCAACAAGCAGATCTATCTATGGAACCTGCTCAGGAATGGAGACGATTATCAATTCCAGATCTCCGTGAAGAATTATAAGGAGCTTAAGCCAGTTGCGAAGAAAACAGGCCTGATACCAAGGATTCATAAGAGGCACGGCCTTCCGTTCCTCCTACACAGGTACCGTAAAAGAAAGGGCTTCTTTGCTGGTGTTCTGATCTGCGGAATTGCCGTCTACATGATGTCATTGTTCATCTGGGATATCAGTATTCTGGGAGGTTCCAAGTACACTCCGGAAGCTATGATTAAATTCCTGGATGACAAGGATATCTATACCGGGATACGAAAGAAAAAGGTGAATTGTCAGGAGATCGAGGAGACCATACGTCTGGCCTATAAGGATATCGGATGGGTATCGGCGGAAATCAAGGGAACCAGACTCATCGTTAAGATTACTGAGACGAATATGCCTGCCCCGATTGTAGAAGCCACCGCACCCAGCCATATCGTGGCAACGAAGGATGCGATCATTCAAAGCATCGTCACCCGGACAGGAACCCCCCTTGTAAAACCTGGAGATGTCGTGAAGAAAGGGGATATCCTGATTTCCGGTATCCGGACCATCCTGGATGACTTCGGAGTGGTGCTGGAGAAGCAGCCGGTCATCGCAAGTGCCACGATCACCTGTAAATCCTATTATGATTACCGTGACAGCTTTTCCATGAATCATACCGTAAAGGAATATACGGGAGAGGCGAAGAAAGGCCGTTATATTACCCTGGCAGATAAAAAAATATTTTTACATAATCCTAGTAATCCCTTTGCAAAATATGATATAATTGTGGATGAAAATACGCTCCATGTTACAGATTCCTTCTATTTACCCTTTAAATACGGGAAAATTCAGATCCGTGAATACAATGATGTGAAGCAGACCTATACAGAGGAAGAGGCAACTTCGATTGCGAAAGACAGGTTAAAAAGATATTTTGATCGTTTATCGGAAAATGGAGTTTTAATTCTTGAAAATAATGTTACAATAACTATAAAGAATAATGTCTGCGTTGCTCAGGGAAGAATTGTTGTTGAGGAACCGGCATGGGAATACAGGATTATAGATGAGAGTGAGTGGAGGATCGAACAGATAGATGAGCATAATGGAAACAATCATTGATATACCTGCAGAGCATGAGAAGAATGTTTTCGGCGGATTCGATGCCTATGTGAAAATTATTGAGAAGACGTTAAATGTTACCGTGATCGCCAGAAACGGTGAGATTAAGGTGATCGGAAGCGCCGAGGGAGTTACAAAGGCAAAGAGTGTATTTCTGCAGCTTTTAGAACTGTCCAAACGGGGCAATACAATCACGGAACAAAATGTGAATTATGCATTATCCTTAAGCTTTGAAGAAAAGGAAAGCGCGATAGTGGAGATTGACAAGGACCTGATCTGCCATACCATCAGTGGTAAACCGATCAAACCGAAGACGATCGGACAGAAAGCCTATGTGGACCAGATAAGGAATAAGATGATCGTATTCGGTGTTGGTCCTGCCGGTACCGGTAAGACCTATCTTGCTATGGCCATGGGCATTACTGCTTTTAAGAATGATGAAGTAAATAAAATCATCCTGACCCGCCCTGCGATAGAAGCGGGAGAAAAGCTTGGCTTTCTTCCCGGAGATCTGCAAAGCAAGGTGGATCCATACCTTCGTCCCTTGTATGATGCACTTCATCAGATCATGGGACCGGAAGCATATCTGAAGAATTCCGAGAAGGGCTTGATCGAAGTGGCACCACTGGCCTATATGCGCGGAAGAACCCTGGATAATGCCTTTATCATCCTGGATGAAGCTCAGAATACGACACCGGCACAGATGAAGATGTTCTTAACCAGAATAGGCTTTGGCTCGAAGGTAGTTGTTACCGGTGACCTGACCCAGAAGGACCTTCCTACCGGTACGCTGTCCGGTCTGGATGTTGCAATTAAAGTATTAAGCAAAATAGATGATATCGGTTTCTCCTACCTGACCAGTCAGGACGTTGTCCGTCATCCGCTGGTTCAGAAGATCGTTAAAGCCTATGACTCTTATGAGGAGAGGCAGAAACGCTACGAGAATATGAGGAACGATCAGGGAAAATTTAAGAAAATTACAAAAGGTATGTATAAATCTGAGAAGATCAGGGGTAACCGTTATGAAAGCCGATAAAGAAAAGGCCCAAACGAATTCAAAGGGTAATATTGATACAAATACCTACTCGGAAGAAGTACTAAAGGAGGAAGACATCCTGACAAAGAAGGCACAAGGGGCCATGCTATTTACCCTGATGCCGGTATTATCCCTGCTCGCCATCATTCTGCTGGGACTGATCAAGGATGCATCAATTCTGGAGATCGCAAAGATCGGTACACTGACCCTGGTATTAACGGCCGCTTCGGTATTCTTCATCCGGCTGCAGGAAGAGAATATCCTGAAGAAGAAATATGCAAAAAGCATCATCATCACAGGCTACCTTATCTCTATCCTACTGATCATGCTTCCGATTCAGCCGGAAATCTACAGCTTCTGGATGATCGGAGGACTGCTGATCTCGATGCTGGTAGATGTTAAGCTTGGTCTGCTGATTTATTTTAATCTGACCTTCATCTTAAGCGTGACCATAACCCTAGCTCCGGAGACGACCATTCATTTTCTGATTCTCGGGGTACTGATGAGTCTGCTGGCAGGTGCGATTAAGAATAAAGCCACCGTGATTTATGCAGCGGTGATTCTGCTGTCCACGAATGTAACGCTGGCTTTTGTCATTAATAATTTTATCTTTGATGCCAGTTCGAACTATAACTACCTTTCCTCCTTCTTCAGTATCTTAGCGGTCCTGGTCACCGCCTTTTTACTGTCAGCCATCTATGGCAAGCTTACTTCGGGAAGCACAGAAGAGGAAGAGGCGAAGGTTGGTTCGGTTCCTGCCATACAAAAGGTTAATTCTATGGCAGTAGAACAGATGGATCCCGTGACTTCTGTAATTACTGCGGAAAAAGAAACCAGCCCCGGTACTGCGGAGAAGGCCGAAGAACAGTCAAAGACTGAGGAGCAGTCCCTGTCATCCTATCAGAGGGGGATAAGGACAAGCTGCGAGCTGTTGGTCAACCTTGATAACAGCCTGCTTCAGAAACTTAAGAACCAGAACGAAGCCGTCTATGAACACTCCCTCCTGATTGGTGATATCTCGGGACGCGCTGCTGAGCAGATCGGTGCAGAAGAGATGCTTGCCCGGGCAGGCGGCTATTACCATGAAATCGGTAAGCTGAACGGCAAGGATTATATTCTCGAAGGCTTAATTATTGCAGAGGAGCATTCTTTCCCCAGAGAGCTGACATCGATCATTCGCCAGCATAATATCAAACATGAGAAACCTACCTCCATAGAAGCAGCAATCGTCATGCTGACCGATACGGTTGTAGCAACGATAGAATACATAAGAAAAACAGACGATAAGAAATATACTGTGGAGAAGATAATTGATAATATCTTCCAGATGAGAATGGACAAAGGAACCTTTGATGAATCAGGTATATCCGTCAAGGATTATAAGACCTTGAAGGAATTTTACCTACAAGAATTTCAGGGCTCCCTGTCTTAGTTATGTCTTAATGGACATAATCCAGAAGCAATACAACCATTACGAACTCTTGAACAGCATGGAGGATTAGTATGACCTTTCACATCGAAAATGAGGCCCGTGAAGCACTGGAATTTAACTATGAGGAGCTATTAAAAAGAGTCATGGAGGAATGCCTTGATTATGAAGACTGCCCTTATGAAGCGGAAATCAGCCTCCTGCTGACGGATAATAAAGAAATCAGGGAAATCAACAAAGAGTTTCGTAATATTGATTCTGCCACGGATGTTTTGTCCTTCCCAGCCATAGAGTATCAGGAACCGGGGGATTTTTCGGATCTGGAGGAGGCTGTGGAAGAGTATTTTCACCCGGAAACAGGGGAATTACTCCTGGGTGATATCGTTATCTCAGTCGAACAGGCAATAAAGCAGGCGGAGGAATATGGTCATTCCTTAGTCCGGGAAATGGCTTTTCTCACGGCGCACAGTATGCTTCATCTGATGGGCTATGACCATATGGAAGAGGATGAGCGGAGCATAATGGAAGCGAAGCAGGCGGAAATCCTTGACAAATTGGGGATTATACGTTAAGCGTTTACTGATATCAGGCTAAGAAGGACAAGCTATAGTCAGAAAGGCATGGTAAAAATGAAAAGAATAACATTTTATTTGATCTTGATTTTAAGCGTCTTCTTATTCCTTACGGGGTGTAAGAAGATAAACGAGTATAATGGAGATGGAGTCATTAAGGATTTTATGGGTGATAATCTTCCGGATCAGAATGATATCACTCCCTCCCCTACATCGCAGCCAACTGCTGAACCTACGGTAGAAGCAGACAATCATGAGGGAGAAGTCAGGAGCAGCCTTACAGGTCTCTGGGTGCCGGAGGAATTTGCAGGTAAGCGCCCTTATGCCTTCCAATTCAGCAATTTCAAGACAGTGAAGAATCAATGGGGTATCAGCCAGGCTGATATCGTTTATGAAGCGATTGTAGAAGGTGGTATTACCAGACTGCTGGGGATCGGTGAGAATTATCAGGGCGACAGAATCGGTTCCACCAGAAGTGCTAGGCATTATTTCGTCAGTATCGCAGATGAATATGATGCAATCTATATCCATTACGGTAAGACAAAGTATGCAACCGCGAAGATAAAGGAATTAGGAATCAATGATCTGGATGGGGAAACAGGGATCGGTACCACTGTTTTCTATCGTGATAATACGATGAAAGCGCCCCATAATGCCTTCGCCAGTTTGGATGGAATACTGAAGGGGATTGAGCAGAAGGGCTATCGGACGGAACACCCGGAAGGCTATGAGCCACACTTTAGCTTCTATGAAGAGGATACGGATCTGACCGGAGGAACATCTGCTTCTAAGGTAGGGGTAGATTTCTCTTCCTATAATACACCTTATTTTGAATATAATGCTTCGGACAAGCTCTATTCCCGTTTTCAGTTTGGCGGAGCTCATTTAGATTCCAATACCGGCAAACAGCTGGCTTTTAAGAATATCATTATTCAATTTGTTAAAGAGTGGGACATCGACAGGAATGACTATCAGACCATGGATCTGGAGGATGCGAGCGGTACAGGCTACTACATTACCAATGGTAAAATGGTTCCGATTACCTGGAAGAAGAAAGAGGCTGATCGGTGGATGCGTTATTATGATGAGGCCGGTAATGAGCTGACGATTAATCCGGGTAAGACTTATATTGCAATGTTTCCTAAGGACAGACCTGAGGATGTAACAGTAGAGTAGATACGTAGGAAATCCTGTGTAACGGATCACAGACAGAAAACAAAAGTATTCTTTTACAGAATATGAAGGAGAAGAACATGGCTTCACAAGAAAAATCAAATCATTTCCTGGTACAGGGAAGCATCTTAGCAGCTGCCTCCCTGCTGGTCAGAATCATAGGCTTGATTTACCGGATCCCGATGACACGTATCATCGGTGATGAGGGAATGGGCAGCTATACTATCGCTTTTGAGGTATATAATATTGCGCTAATTTTATCCTCTTACGGCCTTCCCTTAGCAGTATCTAAGCTTGTAACAGCCAGGGCAATCAATAAGGAACACAGGAATGCCTACCGTATCTTTCAGCTATCCCTGGTGTTTTCCATTATTATCGGATTGATTGCTGCAACCGTCTTATTTTTTGGCGCTGAATTCTTCGCTACTGTCATTAATGAGGATCCATATGCAGTTCTGCCGATCCGGGTACTGGCTCCGACGATTTTCATTTTCTCTGTGATGGGTGTCTTCCGGGGCTTTTATCAGGGAAAGAATACGATGATACCGACCGCCTTCTCACAGGTTTTGGAGCAGGTGATCAATGCAATCGTCAGTGTGGCCGCGGCTTATCTCCTGATGAAGAATTATAGTGCCTCCGTGAATGTAGCCGCATACGGTGCTGCCGGCGGTACCCTAGGAACTCTGGTAGGTGCAATGACTGGACTTTTATTCCTGATCTTTGTATTCATCCTGTATCGTCCTTATCTTCGTAAGCAGATGAGACAGGACCGATCAGAATACCGGGAATCTTATAGGGATATTCTTAAACTGCTGCTACTCACAATATCACCGATTATATTAAGCCAGACCGTATATCATATTAATGGGTTTATCGATAATTCCATGTTCAGTAAGATCATGGTTTCCAAGGAACTCACCCAGTTTGACCAGTCCGTATTCTCTTCAACTTCTCTAGGTAAGCTGTATTCAGATGAGAACATCCGTATCCTGATCGGAAAATACGGTAATAAATACAGACTGCTGACAAATGTGCCGGTGGCAATCGCTTCCGCCATCGGAGCAGCAATCGTAACCAGCATCACAGCTGCTATGGTGAAGGGCAGGGATCAGGAGATCCGTAATAAAACCCACGCTGCTATTAAATTCAATATGATCAAAGCCATCCCCTCCGCAGTCGGAATGGCAGTACTGGCCTATCCGATTCTGACCCTACTATTTCCCGGGTCACATCAGTTGGAAGCCAATTTCCTGAGGCTGGGTTCTGTATCCATCGTATTTTATTCCTTATCGACGGTCTCCACAGCCATCCTTCAGGGAATTAACAAATTAAAGATTCCGGTAATCAATTCAGCAATCTCCTTAGGGCTTCATGTGATATTGGTATTCCTGCTGTTATGGTTCACGCCCTTAAGTACTTATGCCCTGGGCATTGGTAATGTCTCCTTCGCTCTGGTGGTCAGCATCCTGAACTGGATCGCGATCGAGAAATACTTAGCCTATAAGCAGGAAATCATGAAGAGTTTTATCATCCCTATCATCAGCGCAGGTCTGATGGGTGTTATCACTCACTTTACTTACCTGGGACTCCATCAGCTTACTGGAAGCAATGCGATTTCCACACTAATTGCTCTGGTGTTTGCAGTGGTGATCTATTTTGCACTATTAATCTTTATGAAGGGCCTCGAGGAAGAGGAACTGCTGAATCTTCCTAAGGGAGCAAGTATTGTAAGAATTCTTCGGAAGCTTCACCTGATATAGCCGGAATCAGTCCAACAGATTAAGGACAGAAATGGGAGAATTGAATAAAATAGTAAAATAATGAGAATAATATATGCCAAAGGAGTGGTTTCGCATGAAACTAAAAAAGGCATATGTTTATCTCTTGAGTTTGATGAGCTTGGCATTTTTGTTCAGCACCTGCTATTATCTCAGCTATCAGCATGCGCTGAAGAACTTCAATAGAATGGCAGTGGAACGGAAGGAAGAACTGAATTCACTGCTTGAGGCAGCCCGGCCTACGCCGGATGCTAAAGAATCAACGGATGACTCCGTAAATGTTGCTGCCCAGGGTTCGAACACGATTCTGCCTTCCACGAAATATGTACTGGAGATCATGAATAAGAAGACCGGTAACCTAGAGTCGGAAAGCCTGAACATGCCGGGGCATCTGGTGGGGCTGACGAAGGAACAGGTAGAGGAATATCTGGAAAACTATATGAAGGACTTGACCTTGTCCGAATATAACAAGGGCTTGATTTCCTATGAGCTGACCGCTTTCTCGGATAAGGAGATACGACTTAGAAAGACCTATGATGAGGACACAGTACCATACAGATTCTATGTCGCGGTCAAGAATGGGTTTGTAGTTGTCTATAACAGTGATCTGAAATCCGTCTATGAATATACCAGCATAGAGGCTAAGAATCTTCCGGAGGAAGACAGAATTGCCTTAAGTATGGGCATCTATGTGAATAATGAAGAGGAGCTTTATGCACTGCTGGAGGGCTATTCCAGCTAAAGCTGCCCGCATGCTCGCTGACGTACCCTACTTATTCCAAGCCTTGTCACTTATATGTACGGATGTTCAGAATTAAGCTTCAAAGAGTAAATATAATACTATGGGCTGCCAAATCACGAAGCCGGTCGAGGAAGAGATCGAACCGGAGGTCGGGATTTGGCAGCCCTTTGTCAAAGTACAACATTCCAATACAATGGCAAAGGTACTGTAATCATACTGATCTGATATGCTGTACTTGGTTAAAATTTCATTAAATACTTGAATTAAAGCAATAGGTCAAATATAATGGAACAAATGAAAACGGTTTGTTCTGGGAGGGACGGATTTGGAACAGGAGATTATCATCATCGGTGCGGGAGCCTCCGGGCTGATGGCAGCCATCGCGGCAGCCGGAAGGGGAAGCAGGGTCTTAGTCATCGAGCAGAAGGATAAGGCAGGGAAGAAGCTGCTGGCAACCGGCAATGGAAAATGTAATTTCACAAATCTTCTTCAAACACCGGAATGCTATCGGTCAGAGGATGCTACCTTTGCTCCGAAGGTTCTGGCTGCTTTTGATGCTAGGAGGACCATCCGTTTCTTCCGGGAGCTTGGAATTCTTCCCAAGGAGCGGGACGGTTACCTCTATCCGAATTCCGAACAGGCTGCCAGTGTTCTGCAGGTACTCCTATTGGAATGTAAACGTCTTGGTGTTCGTTTTGCATATGAGGAAAAGGTATCCTGTATCCTTCCAACCGACAGAAAAGTTATATCAGGACCAGGAGGACAGAAGGGTAAATCCGGAGCACAAAGGGATATTTCCGCAACACAGAAGGGTAATTCGTCCAGCACTTCAGTAGCGAAGGATTGCTTTCGTGTCTTTACCGAGAAGCTAGCAGAGCCTGGGAAAATGGAAAGTTATCAGGCGAAGAAGGTGATTCTGGCTGCCGGAGGCTGTGCCTCACCGAAGTTTGGCTCCGATGGGAGCGGTTATTCCTTAGCAACAGGTCTGGGGCATAGACTGATCAAACCACTTCCTGCTCTGGTACAATTAAAATCCCCGGATAAGTTCCTAAAAACTCTATCCGGCGTCAGAACGATCGGGAAGGTAACTGCTTATTCTGATCAGGTAAAGCTGTCTGAGGAGGAAGGAGAACTGGTATTTACCGATTATGGTATCTCCGGAATTCCGATTCTTCAGCTGAGCCGTTACGTGGCGAAGGTGCTGGATCAGAAGAAATCAGTACATCTGCTTCTTGATTTTCTTCCCTCCTATGACAGGAAGGGAGTCAGAGAGCATCTGGAGGAGAGACTAAAGTTTGCGGATGGTAAGAACCTGGAGGAGATGTTCGTTGGACTCTTCAACCATAAATTATCCTATATCATAATCAAGGAAGCCGGTCTGGATCCCTATCAGAATCCAACCGGCCTTAAGAATAAAGAGCTGGAGCTCTTAACCTCACAGATCAAGGAATTTAAATTAAGGATCAATGCGACTAATTCCTTTGAGAATGCACAGGTATGTGCGGGAGGAGTCCCGACAGCGGAGCTGGATCCGGCTACAATGGAATCAAAGCTCGTAGGGAACCTGTATCTCTGCGGTGAACTCGTGGATGTGGATGGGACCTGCGGAGGTTATAATCTTCAATGGGCCTGGAGCTCGGGTTATCTGGCAGGAACCTCGGCGGCTGACAGGTAAATAATTTATCGAAATTATCAACCCTGTTACAGCTGAAAGAAGTATAGACAAAGATTATACAGGGACTTAGAGTGGAAATGCTAAGTAGAGAAACTGATTAGACATACAGGGTAGAAATGCTGAGTAGAAATGCTGAGTAGAAATACATGATTAGAAATATCGAGTTGATATTATTGAAACACTAGTTTATTAGGAAGGATGATAGCATGATTCGGTTATCACAGATTAAGCTGCCGATCGGACACAGGGAAGAAGAACTGCTGGAAGCGGCAGCGAAAATGATCCGAGTGCCGGGCTCTAAAATAGAGAAGCTTACAATTATTAAGAAGTCCATCGATGCCAGGAAGAAGGATGAGATCAAGTTCATCTATTCCGTGGATGTCAGCTTGAAAGAGGGACATAAGGAAGGCGAGACGCAGCTGGTGGAGCGCTTAAGGAACGTGAATATCAACCTGATAGGAGAAGCAAAGTATGATTTTAAGCCGAAGGGGGATAAGATTTTCATGTCTCCTCCGGTCATTGTCGGTACCGGTCCTGCAGGACTATTCTGTGCCTACTTACTTGCAAAGAACGGTTATCGGCCGATTGTAATAGAAAGGGGTTATGAGGTAAAACGAAGGGTGGAAGCCGTGGAGAGCTTCTGGTCCGGGAATCCTCTGGATCCGGAATGCAATGTACAGTTCGGGGAAGGAGGTGCGGGAACCTTCTCTGACGGTAAACTGAATACCATGGTAAAGGATGTCACCAACCGTTATCCCTTTGTCATGGAGACCTTCGTAGAACATGGAGCCCCCTCAGATATTCTGTATCTGAATAAACCCCATATCGGAACGGATCAGCTCCGTCTCGTTGTGGAGAATATGAGAAAGGAAATCCTTCGTTTGGGAGGACAGGTACGGTTCGGTACGAAGCTGACCGACTTGGTGATTGAAAACGGCAGACTGGTGCAGATCGAACTGAATCATCAGGAGAGGATTCCCTGCGAAGTATTGATACCCGCCATCGGCCATAGTGCCAGAGATACCTTTGAGATGTTCCTTAAACATGGCTTGCAGCTGTCACCGAAGCCCTTTGCCATCGGACTCAGGATTGAACATAAGCAGAGCAGAATCAGCCGGAGCCAGTATGGGGATGCCTATATCCATCTGCCACCGGCAGATTATAAGCTGACCCACCAGACGAAATCAGGCAGAGGAGTATATTCCTTCTGTATGTGTCCCGGGGGCTTTGTGGTCAATTCCTCCTCAGAGGAAGGCCATATCGTGGTAAACGGCATGAGCAATTACGCCAGGGACGAGGAGAATGCCAACAGTGCCATCGTGGTAACCGTAGGGCCGGAGGATTTCGGTAATACCGATCCCTTAGGCGGGATTGCCTTTCAGAGAAAATGGGAAGCCCTCGGATATAAAGCTGGCAGAGGAAAGGTTCCTGTACAATTATTTGGTGACTTGTTAAGATGCAGGGAGAGTGTTACAATAGGGGGTATTAAACCTAATATCCGGGGAGAATACAGGTTGGCGGATTTGAATTCCTGCCTTCCGGAGTTTGTCAGGGAAGCCATAACGGAGGGAATCCAGGCATTTGACCATAAGATCAAGGGATTTGCGGATGAAGAAGCGGTATTGTCCGGAATAGAGACCAGAACCTCTTCTCCGGTAAGAATCCATAGAAATGATACCTTTGAGAGCAATATCAGCGGAATATATCCCTGTGGTGAGGGTGCCGGCTATGCAGGCGGCATCACCTCCGCAGCGATGGACGGCATGAAGGTATTCGAAGCAATCGCTTCAGCTTACTTGCCACGATAAAGGTCCTTAGGAAGTGTTAGAGAAATAATATAGTGTGAAGTTTCACTGTTAAGATGCTGTGGGAGGCATTATGGAGGAGAAGTATGCAGGATAGAGATAGTCTGAAGGATAAGAAAAGAATCGTAGTGAAGATAGGCTCGTCCTCCCTTACTCATGCGGAGACCGGGAGTTTGGACTTGGATAAGATGGAACGGCTGGTCAGAATCCTGACCGATATCAGAAATCAGGGGAAAGAAGTCATTCTGGTTACCTCGGGTGCGATTGCAGTAGGCAGAAAAGCCCTGGGGCTGTCAGCGAAACCGACAGAACGCTCGATTAAACAGGCTTGTGCCGCCGTAGGTCAGGCCAGGCTGATGATGGTCTATCAGAAGTTATTTGCGGAATATAACCAGATAGCTGCACAGATCCTGATGACGAAGTATACGATGATCAATGATATCAGCAGACAGAATGCGCAGAACACCTTCCAGGAGCTGTTTACAATGGGAGTCATTCCGATCGTAAATGAGAATGATACCGTATCCACGGATGAGCTGGATTTCGGCGATAATGATACCCTGTCCGCTATCGTAACCGCATTGGTTGGAGGAGACCTTCTGATCCTGTTATCCGATATCGACGGACTATATACGGATGATCCCCATCAGAATAAGGATGCTACTCTGATCCCCATCGTAAATGAAATCGGGGAAGACCTTTTGGATATGGCAAAGGGCTCCACAGGGGGCAGCTTAGGAACCGGCGGCATGGCTACCAAGGTTTCTGCTGCCAGGATCGCAACCTATTCCGGTGCCGACATGGTCATTACCAACGGTGAGAATGTCAGGAACATTAATTATGTATTGGACGGCAGGATAATCGGAACTCTGTTCACAGCCCATAAGGCAGAGAATTTTAATCTGCTGGATTATATCAAGACGAAACAATATACGGACCAAGATAAATAAAGGGAAAACTCGGATATATGTTCTATACATGCGAGTGAATAGACCGGCAAACGTCAAAAAGAAAGGATAAAGAATGGACCAGTTACAAATTGACAGAATCAATGAGCTATATCATAAATCACAGAAGGAAGGTCTGACGGAGGAGGAGAAGGAGGAGCAGAAGAAGCTTAGGGCGGACTATATCGCTGCGATCAGAAAGAATATGCGCGGTACCCTGGATCAGGTATCTTTTGTTAATCCGGATGGTTCCTATACGAGGGCGAAGGATCTTAGGGATATGAATATGGAGAAGGACTCTGAGAGGTAAACTTGATACAGTATGGAAAGATAATGGTGTTATAAGTATACCTTCAGGGAGGTGATCAGTATGACGAAGTCAGAGCTCCGGCAGAAGATGAAAGAACTTAGAGATAAGCTTACGAAGGAGGAACAGCTCCGCTATTGGGAAGAGATAAAACGGAGGCTGACCGGAATGGAGTACTGGGCTGCGAGTACAGAGCTGTTCACCTATCTGTCCTTTGGTGCAGAGGTAGATACCTGGAGATTAGTGAAGGAAGCTCTGTCAGGAGGGAGGAATCATCCGAAGGCAGTATACGTTCCGAGAGTGGAAGGGAAGGGAATGAACTTCTATCTGATAACGGGAACAAGCATCTTAAAGCCAAGCAAATTCGGCGTTCCTGAACCGGATGAAAGCCATCGGATTCCATTCATTGTTAGTCATGAAATACCTAAGGCTTCAAAAACGAAGGAACGCCTTAACGAATCAGCTTCGTATCCAAAGCATATTACAGTTAAGTCTGCTACGAAGCTTATGCTGGTACCGGGGCTTGCCTTTGACCCACAAGGGAATAGGATCGGCTACGGTGCAGGATATTATGACCGATACTTAACAGAAGCTTCCGGAGATCATTTTATTAAAGTAGCACTGGCCTATGATTTTCAGCTGCAGGATAGTGTACCTGCTGAAGAATATGATATCCGTATGGATTATATCGTTACCCCGGGAAAAATCATCACTTGCCAACCGCAGCTTAATTGCCGGGAGGAACACATAATCAGGTTTGATTAATAGAAAGGAGGAAGTTCATAATGCTCAGTTTAGAAGAGATCGGCAGCCGGGCCAAAACCGCTGCGACCACATTAGGCCTGCTAAAGCAGGAAGAGAAGAACGAGACCTTACGCTCCTGCGCAGAGTCTCTACTGGAGTCTGCAGAGGAGATATTGGCCGCAAATGAGAAGGATGTGAAAAATGCAGAGCAGAATGGAGTCAAGGCTTCGTTGATAGACAGATTGTGGCTGAATACTTCCAGATTGCAAGCAATGGCGGATGGAATACGGGATGTCTGCCGTCTTGCTGATCCGGTCGGAGAGGTCTTATCCATGCAGGTTCGCCCGAACGGACTTACCATCGGACAGAAGAGGGTTCCCCTCGGAGTCATCGGCATCATCTATGAATCCCGCCCCAATGTTACCTCGGATGCCTTTGCTTTATGTTTTAAGGCTGGCAATGCAGTAATACTGCGAGGCGGAAGTGATGCGATTCATTCCAATATCGCTATTGTTAAGGCACTGAGAAAGGGGCTGATGAGGGCAGGTGTTCCGGAGGATGCTCTTCAGCTGCTTGAGGATACCTCCAGAGAAACAGTAAACCGGATGATGAAGCTGAACGGGTACATAGATATCTTAATCCCCAGAGGTGGTGAGGGCCTCATCAAGTCGGTGATTGAGAACAGTACGATACCCGTCATTGAAACCGGAATCGGTAATTGTCATGTATATGTCGATGAATATGCGGACTTTACCATGGCACTTGATATCATTGATAATGCCAAGACCCAGAGGCTCGGCGTATGTAATACCTGCGAGTCCCTGGTCATCCACGAGAAGGTCAGTAAGGATTTCATTCCTCTGCTGTATGACAGACTTCATGCCAAGGAGATTGAGATCCGTGCCGATGAGCGGGGCAGAGCGTTTGCCGGGGGATGTGTTCTCGCCACCGAAGAGGACTTTGGTAAGGAATATCTGGATAAAATCATTTCCTTAAAGGTCGTGGACAGTATCGAGGAGGCGATTGCTCATATCAACAAATATAACACGAAACACTCGGATGCAATCGTAACAAAGGATTATGAGCATGCGATGAAATTCCTGAATGAAATTGATGCAGCTGCGGTCTATGTGAATGCTTCGACCCGATTTACGGATGGAAGCGAGTTCGGAATGGGGGCTGAGATCGGCATCAGTACGCAGAAGCTCCATGCGAGGGGACCCATGGGCATCAAGGAGCTGACAACCACCAAATACATTATATTCGGTAACGGTCAGATCAGGAAATAGAGGAAAGGAAGAGGATAAGATATGGCAGGTAATATTTATGATTTTCCCTCAGGAGCAGACTTCAAATCATTTCTGAAGAAGTTTAAGAATGTAGTGCTTCTCCTGATTATTGCTGTGATTGCAGCAATTCTGTTCTTTGGTTCCTTTTATACGATTAAGGAACAGGAGCAGGCAGTCGTGACGACTTTCGGTAAAGCAAAGACTGTCAGTACGTCCGGACTGCATTTTAAGGTACCGGTAATCCAGAAGGTTGAGAAGGTGGATACAACGATCAAAAGCTTTGCCATCGGTTATGATATAGCAACGGCTGCGAAGATTGAGACGGAATCCATGATGATTACCTCTGATTTTAATTTTGTTAATGTGGACTTCTTCGTAGAATATAAGGTATCCGATCCGATTAAGGCACTGTATGCCTCCACCGATCCGGTAATCATTCTGAAAAATATTGCGCAGAGCAGTATCCGTACCGTGGTGGGAAGCAATGTGGTCGATGATGTCATTACGACCGGTAAGGTAAAGATACAGTCCGACATCAAAAGTTCCATTCTGGATAAGCTGTCCAAACAGGATCTCGGAATCCAGCTGGTCAACATCACGATCCAGGATGCCGAGCCGCCGACAGAGGAGGTTATGGAAGCCTTCAAATCCGTTGAGACAGCGAAGCAGGGGAAGGACACTGCCCTGAATAACGCGGACAAATACCGCAATGAGAAGCTTCCCCAGGCAGAGGCACAGGTGGATAAGATCCTTCAGGAGGCCGAGTCCACGAAGACCCAGAGAATTAACGAAGCACAAGCTGAGGTGGCCAGATTTAATGAGATGTTTGAGGAATACAACAAGTATCCTCTGATTACAAGACAGAGAATGTTCTATGAGACAATGGAGGATGTACTTCCTTCCTTAAAGGTCATTATCGACAGCGGGAGTTCCGGAGTTCAGAAGCTTCTCCCCCTTGATAGCTTAATCGACGGAGGTCAGTAAGATGGCGAAGAATGCTAAGAGAATTACAGGAGTTTTCGTACTGGTTATCGTAATCGCAGGCGTCATTGCACTGATGTCCTCCCTGGTAGTTACGAAGGAAAACGAATATACCATTGTGAAACAGTTCAATAAGATTGAAAGAGTGAATAAGAGTGCAGGACTTTCCTTTAAAATACCTTTTGTTGAGACTATTGATACGCTTCCAAAGCAAATTCAGTACTATGATATGGCGGAATCGGATGTAATCACGAAGGATAAGAAGACGATGGTCGTGGATAGCTATGTCTTATGGAGAATTACAGACCCCATTATCTTTGCCCAGTCTCTGAATTCCTCCGTAACTGCGGAAGGAAGAATTGACTCTGCGGTTTATAATGCAATGAAGACTGTGATCAGCTCCATGGACCAGACTGAGGTGATCAGCGGCAGGGACGGGGAGTTAAGCCTTGCTTTTATGAAGAATATCGGAGCTACGATGACACAGTACGGAGTAGAGCTGATTTCTGTCGAGACAAAGCGTCTGGATCTTCCCGGCGGTAATAAGACAGCCGTATTCGACCGGATGATCTCGGAGCGCTCTCAGATGGCAGCAACCTTTACGGCACAGGGTGAGTCCGAGGCACAGATAATCCGTAATAAGACGGATAAGGAGGTCACGATCAGCATCTCCAATGCCGAGACTCTGGCTGCGAAGACGATTGCAGAGGGAGAGGCAGAATACATGAGGATTCTGTCCGATGCTTATTCCGATCCCGCAAGAAGTGAATTCTATACCTTTGTGCGTTCCCTTGAGGCAGCGAAGGCTTCCTTAAGCGGCGAGAATAAGACACTGATCCTGTCCGAGGATTCCCCGATTGCTCAGATTTTCTACAACCTTGATTAAGAATCTTTACCGCATAGGACAAAAATGCGCATCATATGTTATGATAAGCATATGGCAGGAGTGCGTCCTATGGTTGTCAATCTGGAGGAACCACTATATTCCTATGATAAATTAATATCCGATGCTAAGGCTTTGGCGGAACAATACCATAAATTAATCCAGTATGTCACGATTGGCAGATCCCATGACAATCGTGACATCGTTATGCTAAAGCTGGGCACCGGGAAAAAACAGGTACTCTTTTGCTCCGGGGTTCACGGAAGGGAGACCATTAATCCCATTGTTCTGATGAAGCTGACAGAATATTATGCAGAGCATTATGAGAAGTACGGAAATGAGAAAGAACAAGAGCAGGTTCGCAAGCAGCTGATAGAGCCCTCCGGTTATCTGGAGGAGGAATACTGGAGAATACTCTTTGGCAGATGTATCAGCGAGCTGCTACAGACATTTACCATCCTGATTATTCCTCTGTTAAATCCCGATGGGTATATGTTATCATTAATTGGTTATGATGCCATCAGGAATCAGGACCTGAGACAGAAAGCAATCTCGAAAAATCTGCCCTATAAAGAATGGAAATACAATGCCAGAGGGGTGGATATTAACCGAAATTTTCCCAGCCGATTATGGCGGCCGAAGGGCCCCGGGGATTATGCGGCCAGTGAACAGGAAACCAAGGCATTGATCGCCGTTTTCCATCAGTACCGGATCAGAGGATTTATCGACCTTCATTCCCGCGGAAGATCTATTTACTATTATAGGAGCAGGATGCCGGAGCTGTATAATGAGAGACAGCTGAAGGCAGCAAACAGGCTGAAGGAAATTACAAAATACGAGCTGATGCCTCCTGGGGACGAAATCGATCCCGGAGATACGGGAGGAAATACGGTACATTATTTTTCGGAGCATTTCTATAAGTTGGCATTAACCATAGAAACAGTCGAGGAGGAAGCGGAGTTTCCGTTGGATAACCGTTACCGGGCTTCGACCTTCGAGGAGCTGAAGCTGATGTTCTTTGAAATGGGCAGTCTGTTGATCTGAGAGGTTAGGGAACTTATATAAGTCTGCTGATGTGATTGGTAGGGAGCATATGCATGCCTGCTGGCAGGTTATGATTGGAAAAAGGAATTCGGGAAGCTGAATACTGGAAAACGGTTTAATTGAAATTAGAATGGAGTTACAATGGAAAGACAGAATACGAATGTGAATGAGCTGGAAGCAGCGAAGCAATTAAATATCATAAATGAACTGAAGGTCAGGTTTGACCTGGAATATGCGAAGACAGGGAAGAAGAAAACCTATCATATCGAAACCTTTGGCTGTCAGATGAATGCCAAGGATTCCGAGAAGATTTCAGGAATATTAAGACAGATCGGATATGAGGAGACGGATACGGAGCATGCGGATTTCGTCCTTTATAATACATGCACAGTCCGGGAGATTGCCAATAACAGAGTATATGGTAGACTCGGTTATGTCGGCAAGCTGAAGAAGAATAATCCGGGTATG
>JAEZJW010000076.1 GCA_023415595.1 Bacillota bacterium | reverse complement strand
CAGAACAGCTCCTTTGCCAGAATGTGTGAGGATTGTAATATTACTTTCATCGGTCCAAAGGCAGATACCATAGATTTGCTTGGTAATAAATCAAAGGCCAGAGAAACGATGATGAAGGCCGGTGTTTCTGTTGTGCCCGGCTCCGAGGGAGAGTTAGAGAGTGTCCAGGAGGCCCTTGCCTTAGCTGAGAAGATCGGGTATCCCGTGATGATCAAGGCCTCTGCCGGAGGCGGCGGTAAGGGAATGAGAGCGGTACACCGCGCAGAAGACCTGGAGAACTTATTTATCTCCGCTAAGAACGAAGCAAAAGCGGCTTTTGGTGATGATAAAGTCTATTTAGAAAAATTAATCGTGAATCCGAAGCATATTGAGTTCCAGATACTTGCGGACCAACATGGAAATGTGTTACATTTAGGTGAGCGTGACTGTTCTGTCCAGAGAAGAAACCAGAAGATGATTGAGGAATCTCCGTCAGCGGTGATGTCAAAGGAGCTCCGTGAGGAGATGGGCAGCGCAGCCGTGAGGGCAGCGAAAGCTACAGGCTATGTCAATGCGGGAACAATTGAATTCCTGCTTGATAAGCAGGGTAACTATTACTTCATGGAGATGAATACCAGAATTCAGGTTGAGCATCCTGTAACAGAGATGGTAACCGGAATTGATATGATTAAGGAGCAGATCCGAATTGCGGATGGACAGAAACTTCCCTATACTCAGAAGGAAATCGAGTTCCGTGGGCATGCGATTGAATGCCGTGTAAACGCAGAAGACCCGAAGAAGGGCTTTATGCCCTGCCCCGGCCTCGTTGAGAGTGTCTTATTCCCGGGCGGCTTTGGTGTCCGTGT
Source organism: Bacillota bacterium (assembly GCA_023415595.1). Classification (GTDB taxonomy): domain Bacteria; phylum Bacillota; class Clostridia; order Lachnospirales; family Lachnospiraceae; genus Mobilitalea. The sequence continues at coordinate 28,790 of JAEZJW010000076.1, read as the reverse complement.
GGACAGTGCCCTGTATCCGGGCTATAAGGTACCCTCCTGTTATGATTCCATGCTTGCGAAGGTAATTGCTTATGGTAAGGACAGGAACGAAGCGATTCAGAGGATGAAACGCGCCTTATCTGAGTTCGTGATTGACGGAATAGAAACGAATATTGATTTCCAATATGAGCTCCTGGAACGGAAGGAGATCATATCCGGAACCTATGATACCGGCTTAATTCAGACGATTATGAATGAGCCTGCCAATTCATTAAACAGAGGGCATGAGGCATAATGAACAAAAATCCGTTTAAGTCTAAGCAATATGCTACATCAAAAATCTATCGGGCCAGACCTCAGGATATAGATAAACCAAGTGCAGAGAAACCGAATGTTCCGCAGGGTATCATGACGAAATGCCCGCAGTGCGGTAAGGTCATCTATACGAAGCTTCTGATCCAGAACTTTAAGATGTGTGATGATTGCGGTTATTATTTTAAGGTATCTGCAAATGAGCGGCTCGCCATGATTTTAGATGAGGAAGAGCTGCAGGAATTTGATCCTCAGGTTTCTACCAGGGATCCGCTTAATTTTCCCGGATATGGTGATAAATTAGTAAAGACACAGACCCAGACGGGACTCGTGGACGGACTTGTCACCGGTAAGGGTAAAATAAACGGTATGCCGGTGTGCCTTGGGGTTATGGATGCTGCTTTTTTCATGGGAAGCATGGGAACTGCCATTGGGGAGAAACTGGCGAGGCTGTTTGAACGGGCGACGAAGGAACAGCTTCCGGTCATCATATTTACCGCTTCCGGAGGAGCCAGAATGCAGGAGGGGATATTCTCCCTGATGCAGATGGCCAAGGTCAGTGCGGCTGTTGCGAAGCACAGTGAAGCAGGACTTCTCTATATTACTGTACTTACCGATCCGACGACGGGCGGTGTTACCGCCAGCTTTGCTATGCTTGGAGATGTTATATTGGCTGAGCCCGGAGCTTTAATTGGTTTTGCCGGCCCAAGAGTAATCGAGCAGACCATCGGACAGAAGCTGCCGGAGGGCTTCCAAAGAGCTGAATTTCTTCTGGAGCATGGCTTTGTGGATAGGATTGTGACCAGAGACCAGCTAAAGAGTACCCTTGGTTCCCTGCTGAAGCTGCATCATAGAGATGAGCCTCAAGCGGCCGGAACCAGCCTTACAACAGAACCTACAGAAAACCGAATGAGCAACTCATAGGGAGGAGGGCATCATGGACATAACACCGTGGGAAAAAGTTAAACTAGCCCGGATGCCGATCAGACCGACCGGACTTGATTATATAGAGCGGATATTTGAAGGCTTTCTTGAACTGCATGGTGACAGACTTTACAGCGAGGACAGAGCAATCGTCGGAGGCATCGCCTTCTTAGGAGACACACCGGTGACAGTGATTGCCCAGCAGAAGGGTAGGAACACAAAGGAAAATATCACAAGAAATTTCTCAATGCCACATCCGGAGGGTTATCGTAAGGCACTCCGATTGATGCGTCAGGCAGAGAAGTTCCACCGCCCGGTCATTTGCTTTATTGATACCCCGGGAGCCTTCTGCGGACTCGGAGCCGAGGAACGGGGTCAGGGAGAAGCGATTGCAACGAATCTGGCAGAGATGGCAATGCTTAAGACACCGGTCATCTCCATCGTTATCTCAGAAGGGGGCAGCGGCGGAGCGTTGGCGCTTGGTGTTGCGGATAAGGTCTATATGCTGGAGCATGCGGTATATTCAATCCTTTCACCGGAGGGCTTTGCCAGCATCCTGTATAAGGATTCCTCGAAAGCAGAGCAGGCAGCGAAGGATATGAAGCTGACCGCTCAGGATCTGCACGAATTCGGTATTATTGACGGAATTATTCCAGAACCGCAGGGTGGCGCACATAATGATTTCGATCTGATGATGAAGAATGTAAAAGCTGTGATAGAAGAGGATCTGAAGAAGCTGAAGGAGCTGCCATTACCGGAACTACTGGAACAAAGATACCAGAAATTCAGAAGGATGTAGCAAAATTTAAGAAAATAAACAGATTAAGTCAAAAATAACCGGAAGATGCATACTTTCTTCCGGTTTCTTGTATTTTAACCCTTCTTCATGATATCTATGATGCTGCTGGTATAGGTTCCGCTTCGATCACCGATATAATCACGGTACTCCTCATAATTTATAAAATATTCCTTACCCCAGGAGGAGATCCGGAGCATGATCTTCGCTGCCGCGGAGTCTTTAATTATTCCCGTTACTGTCACGAAGTGGCCGTTAATATCCTTCTGTACAGGTTTATAATGCAGCATGGACTCAGTCTTTGACGGGATAAGCTCCCTCTCCTCATCAGTTATTACAGGAGAGGCTTCTGCAACTTCCTCCATATACTGTTTATAAAAAGGAATACCCTTCTTCCCCCATAAATTCGGTGTGTTCGGACCAATCGATAAGATGACAGGAATATCGTGGGACAGCATACTCTCAATTACTTCCAGCATATCATAGTAGGTCAGGGACCATCTCCATTTTGCCCTCAGCCGAAGGCCGAACATTCTGGAATAGTCATTGACCGCATTGGCCGCTTTCGGTCCCAGAACAGCCAGCCATCGTTTTGTCTTGGTATAATAACCGTCTATCTTTCTTACGTAATCCATGTATTCTGTATAACCCGCAGAATCGGTTCCCTGAAGAACGGCTTCCGTGATCGGATTCCGGTAGGCATCCTGATGAATTGCCAGATAAAGAAACAGATCGGCAGTAGCAATCGTCCCACAGCCATAATTGTGTAAGATATAATCCCTGCTGAACCACCGGTGATCAGGAAACCACATCTGGCTGCCACCATAGGATACGGCTCCATCCTTAATAACAGGTACATAATCGGAATGCTTCAATGCAATCGTGGAGTTTTTCTGAGTCGCCACGCTGTCTCTTACCTCTGTTCGGTTTTTCATTAACATCATATTCGAAGTGGACGGCAAAGTGACTTCAAAAATGTAATGGGATAAACCTATAACAAGTACGTTTTTTTGATATAAACTAAACGAGCTTTAGTATCGGAGGTTTCCACCGGATGACTAAAGCTCGATTATAGTTAGCATTTCCTGACATTGTTATAGATGAATAGATAAAGCTTTTAACGTTGGGTCACCTTGTGTGTATCCGGCTTATTTAGGAAATCCTCCAGCACTCTCATCAGGATACAAACTGCGAAGGTACCCAACATTATATACTCAAAATACAGCAGATAATCATAATCCCAGTTATGGGGAAGTCCATCCAGTGATACGGGATTCTGATAGAGATACCATAAAACTGCGGTATTGATCAGACCGAGCAGGACGGGAAGGTAAGGCAGCTTACGAATCATGGATGCTGAGTAGAACATCATAAAATAAGCTATCATGAAGAGGAACAAACCACTTCCCTTGTCCAGATTTTCTGTTTTCGTCGTCAGATACAGGTAGAAAGCAAATACAATAACAGTACCGATCAGGGAGAAAATCATCCTGTTTCTATGCCCTTGCTTCTGATAGCTGACAATCATAAAGGGGCCGGAGATAAACAGGTAGTAGAAGTAATTATAGTAATCAGGAAGAGAGCGGTCTGCAGCCCGGAAAAGTATCATTATAATGTATAGGATAAAGATCCCTGAAGGGAGAAGTTTTGTGAACAATTTCTGCCCGTTATTCAGTAAGGTATTACGGCTGACGATAAAGTCCAAAAGAATGCCTAACAATATGCAGGGAAATAGGACGATGACCAGATTCATCTGACTTTCCGCCTGGAAGCCCTCCACTAAGAGAAAGAGAACCGCCATCACCAGATAGATTGCGAGAAAAATCAATGCGGAAAGATTCCTATACAATATTATTTTCACTTGATCCATACACTGCCTCCTGATTCCATGCAGGGCTAGAAAGCTATTCGGCAAGCTCTTCGTCTTCTTCCTCGTTGTTAAACTGCATTACCTGTCTCTTACGGGCCATCTCATCGCTATCCAGATATTCATCGTAGGTAGTGATCTTATCGATCAGGCCGTTCGGCGTAAGCTCCATAATACGGTTTGCCGTGGTCTGGATAAACTGATGGTCGGGTGAGGTAAATAACGCTACACCCGGGAATTTGATCAGGCCGTTATTCAGGGAGGTGATCGATTCCATATCCAGGTGGTTGGTCGGCTCGTCTAGGATCAGCACGTTAGCACCCGCGATCATCATCTTGGAGAGCATGACTCTGACGCGTTCACCTCCGGAGAGTACCTTAACCTTCTTGGAGCCTTCCTCGCCGGCGAACAGCATTCTGCCCATGAAGCCGCGGACATAGGTGACATCCTTCTCAGGGGAGAAGGGCATCAGGAAATCTACGATGGTCTCTTCACCCTCGAACAGCTTCGTATTGTCCTTCGGGAAATAGGAAACATTCGTGGTAATACCCCACTTATAATTACCGGAATCCGGCTCCAGCTCACCAGACAGGATCTTGAATAACGTAGTGGTGGCAGCGGTATTCGGGCCTACAAAGGCAATCTTGTCATCATGGCCTACCATAAAACTGATATTGTCCAGAACCTTAACACCATCAATGGTCTTGCAGAGATTCTCAACAGTAAGGACCTCATTTCCGATCTCACGGCTGGGTCTGAAGTCGATATAAGGATATTTTCTGCTGGAAGGTCTGATGTCATCCAGCTCGATTTTCTCCAGAGCTTTCTTACGGGAGGTCGCCTGCTTGGATTTGGAAGCATTAGCGGAGAAGCGCTGGATAAATTCCTGCAGCTCCTTGATTTTCTCTTCCTTCTTCTTGTTCGCTTCCTTCATCTGCCTTACCATGAGCTGGCTGGATTCATACCAGAAATCATAGTTGCCGGCATAGAGCTGGATCTTCGCATAATCGATATCTGCGATATGGGTACATACCTTATTCAGGAAATAACGGTCATGGGATACCACGATTACGGTATTCTCGAAGTTAATCAGGAATTCCTCCAGCCAGCGGATCGCTTCGAGGTCCAGATGGTTGGTCGGCTCGTCGAGCAGAAGGATGTCCGGATTACCGAACAGTGCCTGGGCAAGCAGAACCTTAACCTTCTCACTGCCGTTCAGTTCGCTCATTTTCTTGTAATGCAGGTCGGTCTCAATTCCAAGACCGTTTAAGAGGGATGCAGCATTGGCTTCGGCTTCCCAGCCGTCCATGGAAGCAAATTCTCCCTCCAGTTCACTTGCCTTAATTCCATCCTCCTCGGTGAAATCCTCCTTCGCATAGATCTCATCCTTTTCCTTCATAATTTCATAAAGGCGCTTATTACCCATGATAACGGTATTCAGTACCTCATAGGCATCATATTTGAAGTGGTCCTGCTGCAGGAAGGAGAGTCTCTGTCCCGGGGTGATGATGATATCACCCTTGGAGGGCTCCAGCTGCCCGCTTAATATTTTAAGAAAAGTGGACTTGCCGGCACCGTTAGCACCGATAATGCCATAGCAGTTGCCCTCCGTGAACTTGATATTCACGTCCTCGAACAGTGCACGCTTTCCTAATCTTAGTGTAATGTTACTAGCCTGTATCATTGTAATCCTCCTGTATAGTCCTTACTTTTCGACCAAATCTAAATCTTCTTATTAAAAGTCATCATTTCTATTGTATCTTATATTGTCCAATTTGCAAGTAGATTTTATCGGTGTTTGGCCTTAGTATTTTGTAAGAAATGACATAATCAGTTCTGCATAAAAAAGGAGAGAAAAATGTAAAGTACATTCCTCTCTCCGGATATGATGTTCTTTTACTTAGCCAGCAGTGCGATCTCATCCAGTCTGTCAATAATCGGAAGGTGCTGAGTGCAGAGGGATTCACACTGACCGCAGCGGATACATTCTGCTGCCTGGGAGGCAGGGATGTGCCAATGCCATTTCAGACGGTCCTCAATGCTGTTGCCCAGGATTTTTTCATTATAAGCATCCATGAACTTCGGGATGTCGATTTCCTGCGGGCAGGATTTACAATAAGCACAGCCTGTGCAGAGATTATTCAGGGCAACACCCTTGTTCTCGTATTCAGCATAGATCTCCTGTGCGGATTTCTCCTCAAGTCCTTCCACGGAACGGACCGCATCATCCACATGCTGCTTCGTTGTACAGCCGGCCAGTGTAACAGAGATCTCCTTATGGGAGGCTACGAAACGGAGTGCAGCCTGAGGAACGGTAAGCTCGGTACCCTCTGCCAGGTAACCAAAGATTCCTGGGTTACCGGGGATCAGACCGCCACCGAGGGGGTTCATAACTACGATACCCATGCCTCTGTCAGCTGCAGCGGAGATTCCTGCCTGACGGAAGCGGTAATTCAAAGCATTATATCCGATTAACATTCCCTGAAAGGAGTCTGTCTCGATTACCTTCTCCAGGTCGCTTCCCTGCATATGGGAGGAGAAGGTGATATTCTTAATCAAGCCGTCCTTCTTCGCCTGTTCAAAGTAAGGATAGAGAATGTCATACTGTTTACGGAAGGATTCTACGTCTAACAGGCACCACAGATAATAGAAATCCAGGTAATCCACCTTTAACCTCTTAATGGAATTTTCCAGTCTGCGCCTGAACTCATCGGCTGTTCCTTTGTTGTTTATCGTTCCCATATTCATCTTTGAGGATATATAAAAGCTGTCCCTGGGGAGCTGGGATAGGGCTAATCCGGTAATTACTTCACTTTTATCCTGGCAGTAGAACGGGGCGCTATCAAAGAAATTAATACCCTTTTCGTGGGCATATAATACGACTTCCGCACATTTGCCGAAGTTGCCGGCACTGACGTCTTCATCGTTATATCTCATGGTTCCCATGCCGACTGCGGAAACCTTCATCCCGGTATTGCCATATTGCTTGTAGTACATGATATCTTCCTCCTATTTACCTACGTGATCCTACAGTTATTGTAATCGAGTCGTTCAGTAGTATATCACAGTTCGGTACGCTACTCAATGGCTTATCCTATATTTTCGCAAACGGTTTCGGTATTTTCCGATTGGCAGGATTTCTCTGTTTTGTTTGACTTTTAAATATATCTTGGTTAGAATGTAAATAGCAAACTAGCTTTCATGGCGGAGGTTCTATGGCTATTAATAAAGCGATGAGGCTCGCCTTAAAGGCTCTGTCTTATCCTGATCTGGATACAAAGAAGACCTATAAGCTCCAGCGGCAGGTGACGGTTGCAGTTCATCCCTACTTCAAGCCCCTGTACGAGATTTGGGATCATGCCATCAAAGGCTTGGATCATGAGATTCCGGTCCGTATCTTCTGGCCGCCCGATACAGGGGCGATGCAGAAGATCCTGCTTTTTTTTCATGGTGGAGGTTGGGTCATCGGTAATATCGACAGCTATAGTAAGGTATGCTCTAATCTGTCAAAGCTGACAGGGCATATTGTTATCTCTGTAGACTATCGTCTGGCACCGGAGAATCGCTTTCCTGCTGCCTGTGAGGACTGTTATACGGTTGCCAGGGAAATCTTCAAGGAAGCTGTGCTATTCGATGTGAAGCAGGAGGATATTACCCTGATCGGAGACAGTGCAGGAGGTAATCTTGCTGCAGTGGTATCTCTTATGGCAAGGGACAGGGGGGAATTCCGTCCCGCAAAGCAGATCCTTCTATATCCCTCCACCGCCAGTGACCATAGTAAAACCTCTCCCTTCCCTTCCGTAAGGGAAAACGGGACCGGCTACCTGCTAACGACTAAGAGAATTAATGATTTTATGGATTTATATATCAGCTCTGAGGAGGATTTAAAGAATCCGTATCTTGCTCCGCTGCTGGCACCTGATCTGTCAGGACAGCCAAAAACCCTGATTATCACAGCAGAATACGATCCACTCAGAGATGAAGCAGAGGAATACGGTAAGAAGCTGGCAAAGTATGGGAATACTGTAGAGGTATACAGGATGAAGGATGCACTGCATGGCTTTATCACGCTTCCTAAGCATTTTGTCCATGTGAAGAGGACCTATGAGCTGATAAACCGTTTTCTGGTGTCTGAGCCCACCTAACTGCAATTCGGAAAGGAGCATATTGTAACCCATGACCAGAAGAAAGCCCGTAGAGTGGACAAGACTGGATAATGCAGCTAAGATATTCCCTCCCACCACGAATGAGAAGGATACGAAGGTGTTCCGCTTTGTCTGTGAGATGAAGGATGAGGTGGAGAAGGATTTACTTCAGGAAGCACTGAACCGTACGATGCTCCTGTTCCCTTTTTACCGAAGCGTACTGAGGAGAGGAGTCTTCTGGTATTATTTCGAGAATACCGAACAGAACCCGGTAGTGAGGGAAGAGAATAAGCTGCCCTGCAGTATGCTCTACCATCCCAACCGCAAGAATCTGCTTTTTGAAGTAACCTATTATAAGAAGAGGATCAATCTGGAGGTTTTCCATTCCCTGACCGACGGAACAGGGGCCCTCGGCTTCCTGAAAACTCTGCTTTATTATTATATTACCGACAGATACAACAAGGACTTTAACGGTCAGTTACCGGACCTGGATTATGATGCTTCTCTGACGCAGAAGATGGATGACAGCTTTCTGAAGCATTACACCGGAAATAAGAAACCGAAGCAAATTAAACTGACGAAGGCTTACCATATACAGGGACGCAGACCGATCGATAACCGTATCAAGGTCATCGAGGGGGAGATGCCGGTGAAGGAGGTAATCGAACTGGCTCACCACCATCAATGCACCCTGACGGTGTATCTGACAGCACTTTTCATTCAATCCATCTATCAGGAGATGCCCACCCGCAGTAGGAAGTATCCTGTGATACTTACTGTTCCGGTTAACTTAAGAACCTATTTTCCGTCGGTTACCGCCAGGAACTTTTTCGGAACCATCAATATCCGGTATCAATTCGGTAAGGGGTCTGACAAATTGGAGGATATCATAGCGGAGGTAAAGGCTGCCTTTGAACGGGAGCTGAAGGAAGAGAAGCTGAGAGAACATATGAACCGGCTTGGAGCCCTGGAGCATAATGCTTTCATGAGGGTGGTTCCGCTTTTTATCAAGGATGTCGTACTGCGTTATGCTAAATATTTAAGTGACAGGGGAATTACAGCGACACTCTCTAATGTAGGAAAGATAACGATTGCAGAGGAGCTCACACCCTATATCAATATGTTAAATTGCTTCACCAGTGCAATCAGACCACAGATTGCAATCTGCTCCTATCAGAATAAACTTGTGGTGAGCTTTGCATCTCCGTTTGTCGGAACGGACATTCAGAAGAATTTTTACCGAAGTCTGTCGCAGGAGGGTGTACCGATTACGATATCCACTAATTCCGGAGATCTGTAAGACTGGCGTAAAGGCATGATACAAATCTGATTTCATGATCAGAATGGAGAAATAATATGCAGCTTTGTGAACATTGTAAGGTGAATGCAAGAGGAGACCATCATATCTGTCCTCTGTGCGGTGGACCGGTTAAGGGGGATGGAAACCCTGAAGAAGAGGTATTTCCCTATATCCCCACGATTTATCAGGAGTTTAATATCTTTATCCGTATCATTATTCTGGTCTCCGTAGTTGCGGTTGTAGTAAGCGTTGCGGTGAATGCGATTTTTACGAGGGATTCCAAATGGTCCCTATTGGTAGCTGCCGCCGTCGCCTGTATGTGGACCAGTCTGTTTTTCCTGATCCGCAAGAAGAATAATATTCCGAAAACGATTGTCTGGCAGGTCGGGCTGATCAGTGTCCTGTCCTTCCTATGGGACCGTTCCATGGGTTTTATCGGCTGGTCGATTGATTATGTCATACCCTCGGTCTGGGTCGCTGCCATGATTGTGATGGCAATCGGAGCGAAGCTCTTAAAGATCGGAGTCAGGGACTTGATCGTATATCTCTTCGTGGACGCGATCTTTGGTTTTGTGCCGCTGATTTTTCTGCTGTTTGGCTGGCTGAAGGTGATGTATCCTTCCGTGATCTGTGTAGCTGCCAGTGCGATTTCTCTGGCTGCAATCATTATCTTCGAGGGAGATAATATGAGGACCGAGTTAAATAAAAGAATGCATATTTAGCGTTAGGAAAGGAACCAAAACGATGAGTATCTTTGTGTTAAAGCTGATTGCAATCATTACAATGCTGATCGACCATACAGGAGCTGTCTTATTACGGTCGAATGCAGAGCTGTACTGGCCGGCGCGTACGATCGGAAGAATTGCATTTCCAATCTTTGTATTTATGCTGGTGGAGGGTTTCCATCATACCAGTAATATCCGTAAATACCTGACCAGGCTTGGAATCTTCGCTCTGATTTCTGAGATTCCATTTGATATCGCCTTTTATAATGCGTTTACTAACAGGAATTTCCTTGCTGATTTTAAGGCTTCCTTCACTGATACGGCTACCTTAAATCTGTTCCTTAAGAATCTGCTGTCACACCAGAATGTATTCTTTACCCTGTTCTTCGGCCTGTTTGCGATCTACTGCATGAGCATGATAGAGAATAAATTCAAAAAGGAAATTTTACTGACTAATATATTCAATGCTTTGATCACCATCGGCTTCTGTGCTGCCGCTGTGATATTCCGGACCGACTACGATATGAAGGGAATTCTTTGGATTGTCGCCTTCTATCTGTTCCGTGGCAGTAAAATAATGCTTACGTTAAGCGTTTTGATTATTATCGGAACCTTCTTCCCCAGCTCTAACGGCAACTTAAATATTGAAACCTTCGCACTGCTGGGAATGATACCGATCGTATTTTATAAAGGGAAAAAGGGTAAAAATATAAAGTATCTCTTTTATATTTTTTACCCTGCACATCTTCTTGTTTTATGGTTAATTTCAACTTTCATTTAAAAATTAAAGCATTAAGTAAAGTGTGATTGTATGGAGCTCGAGAATTGAGCAGATGAAGCTTATATATCATAATAGGTTTCCCGTTCCGGTACATGCCTCGCAGTCTTGGAGTCATATCTGGTATCTTCCCTGGCATGGAGAGGCTTCTCGGGGAAATACCTTCTGGAATCCAGGTCCGAGATGCTTTGTGTGGAAGGGAAACGATAGTAGGTTTTGCGGGATGGCTCATATAGCATGATTACAATCCTCCTTTGTCAGAGTATCATAATATTGATCGCTGATTCGTTTGATATTATTGTTCGTAACTATGCAAATTATATACTAGGAATATAAGTATACCCAGAAGTATTTTACAAAATTTAACTGAAACATAAGAAAGACAGGCCGGTGAAAGCATGATTTCCTTCCATATCTCAGAGATAAAGCCTTTTATGGCAAAGCTTCTGACTAATACGGTATTTGACAATTATATTCTGAAGGAGCTGGAGATCCAGACCTTTACCACCTTCCATATCTCCGGGAAGTTCAATGAGGACTTCTTCTCGAAGGAGGAGCTGGAGGAGCGGGGCAGCAGCAGAGTGGTTACCTGGAGTGAACTTAGGGGTATCGCCTTCTCCATGATCAAGGGCAATAAGACACCGCTGGCAATGAAGCTTATCTTCCAACTTCCGCAGGACGAATCGGAGGAACTGGTAAGAAGCCTCGGCGGGAAACTAAGACCCGAGGAGGTTGGAGGACTCTATTTGAATATCCGTTTTGAGAAGGGGGAGCTGCGTATTATTTCCGGTACTGCCATCAAGACCTTCACGATGGATAAGACCCTGGAACAAGAATGGGATTCAAAGGTAAGAAGCTTCTTAAAACAGCAGGGAATTGCCTGTGAAGAGGATTAATGGAAATACTTAGAATAGACATATATTTGTTAGCACTCTTGCGCAAAGAGTGCTAATTTTGTATTGACATTTACAAATTTCAGTATTATCATTACAAATGTAGCGGGTTTTCCATTTAAAACCCAAAAGCAGAAATTTGACTATTTCCTGCGGGCCTTTGGCAGATCCTTTAAACAGTTAAGTAATTTTTATTATATACATCAGGAAAGGAATGAAATGATTATGAGTACAAGAAGAGGTAATTTATCCATTCATTCGGAGAACATATTCCCGATTATCAAAAAGTGGTTATATTCTGACCATGATATCTTTGTCCGGGAGCTGATCTCCAACGGCAGTGATGCCATCACGAAGCTTAAGAAACTGGAGGTTATGGGGGAAGCAACTCTTCCCGAGGATAACCGTTTTCAGATCGTGGTTACCATCAATCCGGAGGAGAAGTCCATCTGCTTTTCTGATAACGGCATCGGTATGACGGAAGAGGAAGTGAATGAGTTCATCAACCAGATTGCCTTCTCCGGTGCCCAGAAATTCCTGGAGAAGTATAAGGATAAGACGAATGAGGACCAGATTATCGGGCATTTCGGCCTGGGCTTCTACTCTTCCTTTATGGTAGCCGGGAAGGTTACGATCGAGACCCTGTCCTGGCAGCCGGGTGCTAAGCCGGTCCATTGGGAATCAGAGGAAGGAACAGAGTTTGAGATGGGTGAGGGCACTCGTACGGAACGCGGTACTGATATTACCCTGTATCTGAATGAGGATAGCTATGAGTTCTCCAATGAATACCGTGTGAAAGAAATTCTTCAGAAATACTGCTCCTTCATGCCGGTAGAGATTTACTTTAAGAATGCCAATAAGCCTGAGGAAGAGAAGACTGAGGAGCCGGATATTGTCGATGCTACCGTGGATGAGGAAGGCAATGCTTCTGCAGATACGGATAAGAAGGCTGAGGAGAAGAAGCCCCAGCCGATCAATAACCCGAATCCGCTCTGGGCTAAGCATCCGAATGATTGTACCGAGGAGGAATATAAGAGCTTTTACCGTGAGGTTTTCCATGATTATAAGGAGCCTTTATTCTGGATCCACCTGAATATGGATTATCCGTTTAACTTAAAGGGTATTCTGTATTTCCCGAAGATCAACCTCGAATATGATTCCTTAGAGGGTGTTATTAAGCTGTATAACAACCAGGTATTCGTTGCGGATAATATTAAGGAGGTAATTCCTGAGTTCCTGATGCTGCTGAAAGGAGTTATCGACTGTCCGGATCTGCCGCTGAATGTATCCAGAAGTGCCTTACAGAATGATGGCTTCGTGAAGAAGATTTCGGAATATATCTCGAAGAAGGTAGCAGATAAGCTCTCCGGTATGTTCAAGGTAGAACGGGAGAATTATGAGAAGTACTGGACGGATATCAGTCCCTTCATTAAGTTCGGTTGCCTGAAGGATGAGAAGTTTGCTGAGAAGATGCAGGAGGCTCTGATCTTTAAGAACCTGCAGGGTAATTACATTACAATAGCAGATTATGTGGCAGCTGTTAAGGGTAATGCTTCTGATCAGTCCGAAGATGACGCAAAGGACGGAGCAGCTGAGAAGGAAGCAGCGGAGGTATCCTCAGAGCATGAGAAGGAATGCGGCTGCGACCATGACCATAGGCCCGGTGAGGAATGTGACTGTGGACACGATCATCAGGCTGATGCGGAAGAGGATGAGGAAACGCAGGAGAAGGATAAGACCACGATTTATTATGTGACCGATGAGAAGCAGCAGAGCCAATACATTAATATGTTCAAGGAAGCAGGCCTGGATGCCTTCATCCTGACTCATAATATCGATCAGCCCTTCATCACAAGGTTGGAATATAAGGATCAGAAGATCAAATTCCAGCGTATCGATGCAGATATCACGGACAGCTTCAGGCAAGAGACCAAGAAGAAGGATCAGAAGATTCTAAAGAATAATACGGATGCTATGGCAAAGCTGTTCCGTAAGGTACTTGGCAAGGAGAAGCTGGAGGTTAAGGTGGAGAAGCTGAAGAATGATAAAGTATCCTCCTTCATCACCCTCTCGGAGGAAAGCCGAAGAATGCAGGATATGATGAGAATGTACAGCATGAACGGTATGGACAGCGGTATGTTCGGCGAAGGCGAAACCCTGGTACTTAACGCAAATCATAAGCTGGTTCAGTATATCCTCACCAATGAGCAGTCAGAGCATACACCGATGATCTGCGAACAGCTCTATGATCTTGCCCTGTTAGGCCATAAGCCCCTGGAGCCTGAGGCTATGACGAAGTTTATCTTAAGAAGTAACGATATCATGATGCTGTTGGCAAAATAATTGAATATAGCGCTGAAACATAAGGATCCGGCAGTGCGCTTAAGCGCCTGCCGGTATTTTATGCGCGAAGATGTATGCGAGCAAAGTGAACAAAACGAGTTTGTTCGCTTTTACAATCTTGATTGTTCCTATATGGGCAAGCTAATTCATGTTTATAAGAGGGTTGATCAGGGAAATATAGGAAGATAATTCATTTGGTTGAATACAGACTAAGGCTGGGAAAATGTACCTGAAATGGACAAAAAACTATGAAATTTTCATAAACTCCTTGCATTTATAGACGTATATGCTATTATATAGTAATAAAAACTATATTACATGGTGATGAGATATCGACATGTAGTTATTATACAAGATTTGAAAATACTTTACAGAAATATTCGGAGGTTAAGATGTCGTATAGAATAATTGGAGATAGTTGCACCGATTTACCGGATTATCTTAAGAAAGATGAGCATTTCAGATTAGTACCCCTGACTTTGATTGTTGATAATACAGAGATCGTTGATAATGCAAGCTTTGATCAGAAGGATTTTCTGCGCAGGGTTAAGGAGAGCCCTAACAGTCCGAAATCTGCCTGTCCTTCCCCTGAGGATTATATGAAGGAATTCGAATATGACGGAGATATCTATGTGGTGACGTTGTCTTCTAATCTTAGCGGTTCCTATAACAGCGCGGAACTGGCTAAGAAGTTATATCTTGAGGATCATCCGGCTAAGAAGATTGAAATCATTGACTCCCGATCAGCTTCTGTTGCCCAGACACTGATTGCTATGAAAATAAAAGAGCTGATTGAAAAAGGGCATTTGTTTGATTCTGTGGTAGGAACGATCCGAGGCTTCCGCGACAGCCTGAAGACGAAGTTTGTTCTTGAGTCCCTGGAGACCTTAAGAAAGAATGGCAGATTATCGAATCTGCAGGCGATCATCGCAAGTGCTCTTAATATTAAGCCGGTTATGGGAGCCACACCGGAGGGGACGATCTGCAAGCTGGATCAAGCCCGCGGTATTGTAAAAGCATTGGTTACGATGGCAAAAGCAATCGAGCATGATGTGATTAAACCGCAGGAGAGAATCCTTGGGATCTCCCATTGCAATAACTATGAAAGAGCAGTATTTGTTAAGGAAGAAATTCTAAAAAGAATACCCTTTAGAGATTGTTTTATTGTGGATACCGCAGGTGTCAGCTCACTCTATGCAAACGAGGGTGGAATTATTACTGCTTATTAAAGAATACCAGTCTTGTAAGCATTCTTTCCTCATGTATTATAATTGGTTATGTACAAGATTGCCTACGTAATTATCTATAAGAATGAATGAAAATATAGCACTGTGTCTCATATCTTATAAGGGACAGAGTGCTTTTATTCATGATTCATAAAATGTCTGCAAAGCGGACATTTTTGAATATTGCTCAAAGTGAAACAATGAGGTTTCGTCCATATTAACAAATAATAATAGAATTATGGATAATTATGGAGTATAATTGGTTCATATAAAAAACAGTTATGAGGAGGTCTGGGATGAAACGGGAGTTAGGTATTGCAAGATGCGGTCTAGCCTGCTGCTTATGTTCTGAAAATGAAAAATGCTCTGGCTGTGATACCGGAGAATGTCCTGATAAGGACTGGTGCGAAAACCGAAAATGTTCGGTTGAAAAAGGACTCAGTGCCTGTTATGAATGTACTCAGTTATGCCAGAAGGGACTATTGGGTAAGGTTAAGCCATATGGCTTTACTCTTTTCGTGCAAAAATATGGCTTAGAGAATTTGCTTGATTGTCTTGAAGCGAATGAAAGAAATGGAGTTGTATACCACCGGGAAGGGATACACGGTGATTATGATAACTTTGAAGATGAGAAGGATTTGATAGAATTTATTAAGACTGGAAAGCGATAAATGGAAGTTAAAGAGGAATAAAACGCCTATACTATTGAAACAACAGTATAGGCATTTTGTTTTATAGCAATTTTAATAGATCGGATAGCTTGTCTATCCGCCAGGTGGCGTTTTTTAATTCCTCGGCAATTCCAAACCCATAGGTGCATCCAACAGAAATCAAATTGAATTTTTCTGCTATCTCCATATCATGAAATCTATCACCAATCACTATAAAGTCACCGGGCCAATGTTCTTTAACAGATTCAAAAATTTTATATTTTGCTATGAAGCCAAAATCTTCTGAACAGTAAAAGTCTGAGAAGAAACGATGAAGACGGAATTGCCTGACATGAGCTTCCATATACGCGCGCTTGCAGTTGCTTAGAAATATCGGGTTATAACCGATAGCTTTCAATTTCTGCAGTATATTCTCAGCCTGAGGGTATAGTTCAGCCATACCTTTGTTGATCAGGATTATCATTTCTTTGGCAATGATCGCACTGCAATTTCTTTTCTCTTCCTCCGGCAGACTGGGTAAAAAACTCTTCCACATGTCATCAGCGGTATAACCAAGCCAATAGGAGATCTCCCGCTCTGTGAATTCCTTAGCATCAGCAAAACCGTTATCTACGAGATAATTATAAGCAGTTCGAAAAGCAGGAGCATAGATTTTAATGCTGTTGTGGAGGGTGCCATCATAATCAAATAATAAATTAGTCATTATTTTCAAGTTCTCTGATGAGATTAACCATTTCAATGGCTCCGACTGCACAATCAAAGCCTTTGTTTCCGGCTTTGGTTCCGGCACGTTCAATGGCTTGTTCAATATTTTCGGTCGTAAGTACACCAAACATTACAGGGATTCCGGTATTTAAGGACACATTTGCAATCCCCTTTGATACCTCGCTGCAAACATAATCATAATGGGTTGTGCTCCCACGGATTACAGTGCCTAAGCATATGATAGCATCATATTTTTTGCTATTTGCCATTTTTGAAGCAATCAGAGGAATTTCGAAAGCACCGGGAACCCAGGCAACTTCAATATGGTCCTCCTTCACCTCGTGTCTGGTTAGTGCATCGACAGCACCTCCAAGCAGCTTGGAGGTAATAAACTCATTAAACCTTGCAGCTACAATACCTATTTTAATTTCCTTTGATACAAGTTTTCCTTCATATGTTTTCATTTGAATTCTCCTTTATTTTAAATTTAATAAATGCCCCATTTTCGCTTGTTTTGTTTCAAGATAATGTTTATCGTGCTCATTTGCTTCGATTTCCACCGGTACACGTTCAGTGATTTCAATACCAAAATCAGAAAGCTGATATACCTTATCGGGGTTATTTGTAATCAGCCGCATAGTTTTCACTCCTAAATCCTGAAGGATCTGAGCACCGATATAGTATTCGCGCATATCCTCTTCGAAACCAAGTGCAAGGTTTGCTTCCACAGTATCCATTCCCTGACTCTGAAGCTCATAGGCTTTTAATTTATTCAGCAGTCCAATCCCTCGTCCTTCCTGTCGCATATACAGAAGAATTCCGCGTCCTTCTTCTTCAATCATCTTCATTGCCTGCGCCAACTGTTCTCCGCAGTCACAACGGGAGGAATGGAATACATCACCGGTTAAGCATTCGGAATGAACGCGGCATAAAACCGCTTGTCCGTCACCGATATCCCCTTTTACCAGAGCCACATGATGTTCACCGTTGATTTTATTCCTATACCCATAAGCGCGAAAATTACCATAAGAGGTTGGTAAGTAAGGGCTGGCAACACGTTCCACCAGATGATCAAACTTTTTACGATAATCCTGTAATGACTTGATTGTGATAAACTTCATGTCCCACTTTTGTGCTAAGCTGATTAATTCCGGTGTTCTCATCATGTGTCCGTCCTCCCGCATAATTTCACAGCAAAGACCGCACTCCTTCAAACCGGCCAGACGCATCAGATCTACGGTGGCTTCCGTATGACCTCCTCGTACTAAAACTCCATGCTTTCTTGCCAGAAGTGGGAACATATGACCCGGCCGGCGGAAATCCTCCGGCTTAGCGTTATTGTCCACTATCTTAAGGGCAGTGATGCTTCGCTCTGCAGCAGAGATGCCTGTCGTGGTATCGACATGGTCAATTGATACGGTAAAAGATGTTGTATGCTTATCGGTATTGTTTGATACCATCTGAGGAAACTGCAGGCGTGTGCATATTTCTTCACTCATAGGCATACAGATCAGACCCTTACCGTGAATGGCCATAAAATTAATATTCTCTGTCGTGGCATATTCGGCAGCACAGATAAAATCACCTTCATTTTCACGGTTCTCATCATCCGTCACAAGGATGATTTCGCCTTTGCGTAAGGCTTCCAGAGCCTCTGGAATTGTATTGTATTTAAACATAATGACCTCCTAAAATCCGTTTATATTTAGAAATTCTTTCGTAATCCCATTGCTGCTATGTGTGAATTTTTCTATATATTTTCCGATGATATCATTTTCAAGATTTACTAAACTTCCTATATTTTTTTCTGATAGTGTTGTTTCCTTGGCGGTGTGTGGAATGACTGACACAGAGAAGCTGTCCGGTGTAACGATGGCTACGGTCAGGCTGATACCATCAATCGTAATCGAGCCTTTTTCTATGATATACTGCATAATGTTTGTGCTGGCTTTAATGGTAAACCAGATTGCTATGTCGTCCTTTTTGATTGACGCAATCTTGCCGGTACCATCGATATGTCCCGATACAATATGGCCACCAAATCTTCCGTTTGCAAGCATTGCACGTTCCAGATTAACTCTGCTTCCGATATTCAGGCTTCCAAGTGAAGATTTGGAAAGAGTTTCATTCATTACATCAGCTGAGAAGGAAGAACCGCTGATATTTGTTACGGTTAGGCAGACACCGTTTGTTGCCACACTATCGCCTAATTTTAAGTTATCAGATATTTTCCGGCATTCAATTGTCAGACTCGCGGATCTTGTCCCTTTCTTAATGTTTCTGACAGTACCTATCTCTTCTATGATTCCTGTGAACATTTATAATCGATCTCTCCTTCCATAAGAATATCCTCATCAAACCAAGTGATTGATTGGTTCCTCAAGGAAAAACATTGATTTATTTCTTGAACACCTACACCTCCGACAGGTGTTTTGGACCTACTGCCACCAAAAAGTTTCGGGGCAATATACGCTTGTATTCTATTTACTATTCTGCTTTGTAAAGCGGAATAATTAAGGGCGGAACCTCCTTCTAAAAAGATGCTGTCAATACCTGCCCTTCCGAGCTCTTGCATCAAATGGTTTAAATCGATATGATTTTCTTTTAGGCGTATTTCAAGAATCTCACATCCGTTAGTAAGATAGGGCTTATGCTTTTCTTTATTATCACAGGCTGTAGCAATAATCGTCTTTATATCTTTTGCGGTGGTAACAATGTCAGATTCAATTGGTGTGTTTAAATTTGTGTCACAGATGATGCGAATGGGGTTCCTTCCGCCATTGCTTCTGCAGGTAAGGGAGGGGTTATCAGCAATTACTGTGCCAACTCCGACCATAATGGAAGAGTACCTGTTACGGCTCTTATGAACATTATCCCGAGCTTTTTGACCTGTAATCCACCTAGCTTCTCCACTGGCTGTTGCTATTTTTCCATCCATTGTCATGGCATATTTCATAACAACATAAGGCGTTTTGGTTTTGATGTAGTGAAAGAAAACCTCGTTTAGCTCTATACATTTATCCTGTAATATTCCTATTTCTACATCGACACCTGCCTCTCGCAGAATTGCAGCTCCCATTCCTGAAACAAGAGGATTAGGATCCAGGCAACCGATAACCACCTTTTTTATTTGATTTTGTAAAATGGCTTCAGTACAAGGTGGAGTTTTCCCATAATGGCAGCAAGGTTCTAATGTGACATACATGGTTGCGCCATTAGGACTTTCACTGCAATTATTTAATGCATTTCTTTCAGCGTGCCATCCGCCGTACTTCTCATGCCAACCCTGGCCAATAATATTATTGTCTTTTACGATAATGGCACCAACCAAAGGGTTAGGATTAACGAATCCAATCCCCTTTCTTGCATGTGTCAGCGCAACGAGCATATATTCTTCATCCGTCATAGGAGACCTCCATAAAAAAACTGCCTTAAACATACAGTTCAAGGCAGTAGCTCACAGTTACATTTCATCTTTATAAACAAAAAACTCTGAAATGAAAAAAATCATTTCAGAGCAATGTTCAAAAGAAAACGCTAAAAGCGGCTTAAATCTTCTTTCATCCAGACTATACTGTCGGCTTCGGAGTTACACCGAATCATGCCTTACGGCTCGTGGGCTATACCACCGGTAGGGAATTACACCCTGCCCTGAAGATATATATTATTTTCTGCCATTATAGCAACTCGGAATATGATTGTCAAGAGTGGTTTACCATCGCTAAAAGAATTGTATCCATACCCGGTGTAAATCATACTGGATAATAACTATAATATTAAGATAATCTTTTATTACCTTACCAGACAGATACTAAAATAATGGATTTTCATAAAATAAACAGTTGACTTTTTGATACATTTATTAGATAATAACTAATGCGGTGCTTAAGTAAATGATAGGCACCGGAAGTTATTATCGAGGCGTGGCTCAGTTTGGTAGAGCGCTGCGTTCGGGACGCAGAGGCCGTGGGTTCGAGTCCCGTCGCCTCGAGGAAAGTAAGCCTATAAGATCCTGAGCTGGATCTTGTAGGTTTTTTTATTTTATTATTGGATCGGCTTGCTTGTGATACTTTCTTTATATATCCTGCTTATCTCAGCACCTGGCGAGAAATTAGCTATTATGGCGAATAGAGTCTCTTGACAGAATATACTGCATGGATTAGTATGGCATAAATAAAAACTTTGAAGTAGGGGGTGCTTAGGATGGACGTTATCATCAGAGCAATGGAGAGAAGGGATTGGGATGCAGTAGCAGCAATCTTTCAGGAAGGGATCGACCTTAAGACCTCAACTTTTCATCAGGAGGTTCCCTCCTATGAGGCATGGGATGCTTCCCATACAACCGACTGCAGGCTGGTTGCTGTTCATGAGGATCAGGTGATCGGCTGGACTGCACTTTCCCCCTATAGCAGCCGTGCTGTATATTCCGGTGTGGCAGAACTCGGAATCTATATTAAGACAGAATACCGAGGACACAAGGTGGGAGAGAAGCTTTTACGGGCGTTGGTTGAAGAGTCTGAAAAGCAGGGGTACTGGACTCTTCAAGCAGGCATATTCGAAATTAACCGGGCGAGTATTGCGCTTCATGAGAAGGTGGGTTTTCGTATGGTGGGCTATCGGGAGAGGATCGGAAAGGATAATAATGGGGTATGGCAAAATACAGTACTTATGGAGAGAAGAAGCCCACGGATAGGTATGTAACAGGTGATATGATTTTGAAATAGTTTTTATGGTTCAATTTAGACAGTAAGAAGGGGTTTTGCACCAAAATGCAAAACCCCTTGGTTTATTTACAAAGAAACTTCGGTCTAGCAAAGGTAACGCCTGCTTTCAGGGTCTGGTCAATGATATCATAGAAATACCCCGGAATCTTATCATCCGTCCACGTATGGTCGTGAATCAAAATGATATTATGAGCGCCCGGATCATGAAAGCTGCCTCCCTGAGCCGGTTTCGGATTATCAATATGCTCCTTCACCATAGGATAGGAGAAGGTATTGTCAAAAGTAATTCGATATTCCTCATAATCGAAGGTCCACAAGGTATCATAATCCTGATCAAGCTTTTGATCAAAATACCATTCATAGGTGATAGGACTGTAATCCATTTTGCAGAAGCCATGGGAAGCAAGATACTGTTGGATCGCTTCTTTCTTCTCTCCGCCCTTATCACCGTAAGGGAAACGGAAAAGCTTAAACTCACGCTTCACACCTGCTTCTTCATACAGGCCGTTAATTACTTCTTCCTGACGTTCAATCTCTTCAATGCATTGTTCCAGAGAAATCTCAGAAAAATGAGGATGTGAATAGGTATGGTTTCCGATGTATGCACCCTTCTGAATGGCATAGATGGCATTTTCTCTAGCTTCTTCCACCCTCTCACCCCAGAAGAACATAACAGGTATAATATTCTTCTCAAGAAGATAATCTAAAATTTGCTTTGTATTCTTAGTAGGACCGTCATCGATGGTCAAGTATGCAGTACTCATAATTGACACTTCCTTTCGTTTGATACATTTATGATATCATATTAGCTCATAAAGTTCCAGAATACATTGGATTATTCTAAACTAAAGCAAAAATGATTGATATAACAGAGATAAATAGCGAAAACAGTGTGATACCGACAAAGAAGGTGACCATCTTTCTTATGGTGGTAATATCCTTTGCCTGCTTGGCTAAAATTGCAGTGTTAATCTCATCTGAAGACAGCTCACAATCATAGATTAGATAGGAACGTCCATCCTTTCTGTAGATCTCGTCATCACCATACTGATCTGCGGCATTCTCATTCAAATATTTTTCTTTATTGATTCCCAAATCAACCAAGTTGATCCTCAAGTCTTTCTTTGTCATGATCCTATCTCCTAAGCAGAAAAATTCAATATCATTAATTAAATTACATTATAAGACATTGTCTATATTTTTTCAACAACATTGACAATTATTAGTGTTAAGAATGCATTAAGGTTCTGCATTACAGAATGGAATTAAATTATAAAATATGCAAATTGGATATTGACAAAAGCTATTCCATATGGCTATAATACATTTCAAAAATTTGTAATTGTTAAATGCAACAGACTGATAGCAATAATAGGGGATAATAATGGTGTTATCGTCATAGTAAATGACAGAGGTGTCTTAGGATATTACTAAGGCGCCTTTTTTGATTAATGAACTGGCATTCATTATTTTATCATAAGCAAAGACAATGGAGAGCAACGCTAACACTATAAATTATAAAGTAAGGGTGAGTAAGATGATGAAAAGAAGTTTTAGAAAAGGTCTGTTATGCATTGTCCTTCTGATGATCGGCCTGCTGATGACCGGCTGTAATCACAAGGAGATATAACAGAAGGAGCTCCTGGTGGGGGCAGCAGCGAGCTTGAAGACAGTGATGGAGAAGCTAAAGGTAAATTACGAGGAGGAGAAAGACGTCTCACTGGTCTTTACCTATGCAAGCTCGGGAACCCTGGAGCAGCAAATACGTCAGGGTGCTCCGATGGATCTGTTCCTATCTGCCTCCGGAAAACAAATTAAGTCCTTATCTGAGGATCAGTACCTGATTGAGGGAACAGTAACGAACCTGGTTGAGAACCGGATTACTCTGATTGTACCAGCCAACAGTGATTTAGATCTTATTGGGTTTGAGGATATCACCAAGGCATCAAAAATCGCAATTGGAGATCCTGAATCGGTTCCGGCCGGGAATTATGCCTGTGAGGTATTTGATTATTACGGCATACTGGAGGAGGTTAAGAAATCAGCAGTTTATGGTAAGGATGTAACGGAGGTACTCACCTGGGTCAGCTCCGGGAATGCTGATGCCGGTGTGGTATATGCTACGGATGCAGCTACGACGAATCAGGTGACTGTAGCTGCGACTGCTCCTGAAGAGAGCCATAGCAGGGTAGTATATCCGGCAGCAGTGGTACGGGAAACAAAGCAGGAGGCCGTTGCAAAGGAATTCCTGGAATATCTTACGTCAGAGGAAGCGCAAAAAGTGTTTATGGAAGGCGGTTTTACCCCTGTGAATTGAGGAGGAAAGTTTATGGATTGGTCACCGTTATTGATTTCAGTACAGATTGCGATACCGGCAACTATTATCACTGTATTACTGGGGATCTTCTGTGCCTGGAGGGTATACCGGTCTGAGAAGGGCAGCAGAAGAGTGATGGATGTGTTACTTACTCTTCCTTTGGTATTACCCCCGACGGTAGCAGGCTTTCTTCTGCTGATGCTGTTCGGCAAGAGTGGGTTTCTTGGCAAGCCACTATACCATATGGGGATTAGGATTGTATTTACGAAGACGGCAGCGGTCATTGCAGCAGTAACAATCTCCTTCCCATTAATGTACAGATCCGCAAAAGCTGCGTTCGAACAGGTGGACCTTAAGCTTATTTACGCGGCACGAACCTTGGGAATGACGGAGTTCACAATCTTCCGGAGACTTCTCCTGCCGTTGGCATTACCGGGTGTTATCTCAGGAGCTATTTTATCCTTTGCCAGAGCCTTGGGTGAGTTTGGCGCTACCTTAATGATTGCGGGTAATATACCGGGAGTAACTCAGACCCTGCCGCAGGCAATCTATATGGACATTCAAAGCGGGCAGACCGGAGAAGCCACAGGTTGGGTACTGATCCTGATGATTCTGTCCTTTGTTATGATCCTTGGTATGAATGTAATATCACTTCGGAAAATGAAGTGGGAGAGGAAGCCGGATGAGCCTAATCGTAAAAATAGAGAAGAAGTATAAGAATTTCACCCTAAACATTAGCTTTGACAGCAACGGAAAAACACTGGGCTTTCTGGGTGCCTCCGGCTGCGGAAAAAGTATGACCTTAAGTTGCATAGCAGGAATCATGACACCTGATTCGGGTAGGATTATCCTGAATGACAGGGTACTTTACGATTCCTCCTGCGGGATTAATCTTCCGCCTCAGCAGCGGAATATCGGGATGTTATTCCAGAATTATGCTCTGTTCCCTAATATGACGGTCAGGGATAATATCGGAATAGGAATCCGGAATAAACGAAGGAGAAAGGAGAGTATCGCCGAACTCCTATCCGTCTTCCGTCTGGAGACGCTCCAGGGCAGATTTCCGGGACAGCTTTCAGGCGGTGAGCAGCAGAGAACAGCCATGGCCAGATTGCTTGCTTATGAACCGGAAGCGCTGCTGTTGGATGAGCCTTTTTCTGCACTGGATTCCTATCTGAAGGAGGAGCTTCAGCAGGAGCTGGCAGGTATCTTAAGAAATTATGATAGGGAATTACTAATGGTGTCCCACAGTACGGAGGAGCTTTACCGCTTCTGTGATACAATTGCCGTAATTGAAGATGGTAGGCTTCTTGAGTGTGGCAGCAGGATTAATATTTTTGAGCAGCCTGCATATCATAGAACAGCAAAGCTTACCGGTATCAGGAATCTGTCCCGGGCCGTCAGAAGATCCGATTATGAAGTGGAAGCGATTGACTGGAGGCTTTGTCTGAAGACAGATGATGTTGTGCCTGAGGAGATCCGCTATGTTGGAATACGCCCGGAAGCGATCCGGGACAGTGAAACAGATGGGGATAATGCGATAGCGGTAGACTTCAGCCATTCGATTGGGGGGCCACAGGAAATCAGCCTTGTATTCAGAGGCAAAAACCCACCGGAAAACAGCCATTTCCTATATTGGACGATATCACAGCAGGAATGGAGAAAGAGAAGACAGGAGCTTCCGGGCCATTTGCTCCTGCCGAAGGAGCATATTTTGCTTTTAAAATAACTTTATCGTGGAATTGTGCAAAAAAATCATTGAAACATATGTAATATTTGACAATTCGGTGTATTGAAACATAAATCCCGGGATGATAGAATGGCACCTATAGAAATTACTAGTAATTGCTAATTATAATAATTTAATTTGAACCGGATACCTGCCAAGGTAGACGGTCAGAGCGCTTCCAGACAGAGACGTCACTCTTCAATATGAAGAAGTGGCGTTTTTTATGTTTAAGGCTTTGATGTCCGGAGCTATCCGGTTACAAGAAGAAGGAGGTTATTACTATGAGACAGGTTGCGATTTACGGGAAGGGCGGAATTGGGAAATCCACTACAACACAGAACTTAACAGCCGGTTTAGGTGAGATGGGTAAGAACATCATGATTGTCGGCTGTGATCCCAAAGCAGATTCCACAAGACTAATCCTTGGAGGGCTTGCCCAGAAAACAGTACTTGATACCCTAAGAGAAGAGGGTGAGGATATTGACCTGGAGTACATTATGAAGCGGGGCTTTGCTAATATCCGCTGTGTGGAATCCGGTGGACCGGAACCCGGTGTCGGCTGTGCTGGCCGAGGCATTATAACATCCATTAATCTGTTGGAGCAGCTGGGAGCCTATACGGATGACCTGGATTATGTATTTTATGATGTACTGGGTGACGTGGTATGCGGTGGGTTTGCGATGCCGATCCGGGAAGGCAAGGCACAGGAAATCTATATCGTTGCCTCCGGTGAGATGATGGCATTATATGCCGCCAATAACATCTCCAAGGGTATCCAGAAATATGCCTCCACAGGTGGTGTCAGACTGGGAGGAATCATATGCAACTCCAGAAAGGTAGATGGAGAAGCAGAGCTGGTGGATGCCTTCGCCAGAGAGCTGGGATCCCAGATGATCCATTTCGTCCCGAGGGATAACATGGTGCAGAGGGCAGAAATCAATAAGAAGACCGTCATAGATTATGACCCAAAGGCGAACCAGGCTGATGAATATCGGGCACTGGCACAGAAGATAGACGGTAACGATATGTTCGTCATTCCCAAGCCGATGAAGCAGGAGAGGCTGGAGGAACTGCTGATGGAGCATGGTATTTTGGATCTGTAAAATTAGAAGATGGAGGTGCCAATATGGTATTAATAAGATCAATCATTCGTCCAGAGAAGGTCGGGATCGTACTATCGGAGCTGTTATCCGCCGGTTTTCCCGCGGTTACCAAGATGGATGTGTACGGACGCGGAAAGCAGAAGGGGGTCAAGGTAGGGGAAGTATTCTATGATGAGATTCCGAAGGAGATGCTTTTAATGGTGGTGGAGGATAAGGATAAGGAGGATGTGATCCGCATTATCATGAAGTATGCCAGAACCGGCGAAGAAGGACATTTCGGAGACGGCAGAATCTTCGTAAGCCCGGTGGAGGAGGCCTATACCATCAGCACGAAGAAGAAGGGAATGTAATAGATTGGAGGCTATCAAATGAAAGAGGTTATGGCTATTGTCAGACAAAATAAGGTCAATGTAACCAAGGAAGCCCTGGCGGAGGCCGGTATCCCTGCATTTACCTGCAGGAAAGTACTGGGCAGAGGGAAGAAGCTGATCGATATGACCTTATTGCGATCCATTGTGGATTCCGGTGAGATTCCTGCTACTGTGCAGGGGGAATATCTCTCAGAGACGAACCGTCTGATTTCTAAGCGGGTATTTACGATGATCGTGAATGATGAGGAAGTAGAGCGGGCCGTCAACGCTATCATGGATGTGAATTCTACCGGCAACCCCGGGGACGGCAAGATCTTTATCCTTCCTATCCTGGAGAATTATCGGGTTCGTAACGGAGAAATGACCACGGAAGCATATTGAAGAAGGAGGTGACGAACATGGATGCTATGAACAGAGTACTTGATCAGTACAGCTCCAGGGTCTATAAGAACCGGAAGGAGCATATGGTCAACGTTGGAAATAATGAGAATCAAAATGAGATCGCTGCGAATGTACGGACAATACCGGGAATTATCACCCAGAGGGGCTGCTGTTATGCAGGTTGTAAGGGTGTTGTGCTGGGTCCGATCAAGGATGCCTTCATCATCACCCACGGACCGATCGGCTGTGCTTATTATTCCTGGGGAACCAGAAGGCATAAGGCGAAGAAGGAGGAAGGCGAGGATAATTTCCTGCAGTACTGTTTCTCAACCGACCTTCAGGAGCCGGATATTGTATTTGGTGGTGAGAAGAAGCTGAAGAAATCGATTGAGGAAGCGGTGGAGCTATTCCATCCGTCGACAATCTTTATCTGCTCCACTTGTCCGGTCGGCCTGATCGGGGATGATATCCATGCGGTGGCGAAATGGGCTGAGAAAGAGTTCGGGATAAAATGCATCGCCTTCAGCTGTGAGGGCTATAAGGGGGTAAGCCAGTCCGCGGGGCACCATATCGCCAATAACCAGCTGGTCAGATATGTGATCGGTGAGGGCGACAGGGAGATTAAGAATAAATTCTCTGTTAATCTCCTGGGGGAATATAATATCGGAGGAGATGGATGGGAGACTGAGCGGCTCCTAAAGAGAATTGGCTATGAGGTGGTATCCACCTTCACCGGCGGTAGCAGCATCGAGGATCTGAAGAACGCTCATCAGGCTAATTTAAGTCTGGTTCAGTGCCATCGCTCCATCAACTACATCGCAGAGCTGATCGAGAATAAATACGGAATTCCCTGGATGAAGATTAATTTCATCGGTGTGGAGGGAACAGCGAAGAGCCTCCGGGATATCGCAGGGTTTTTCAATGACCCTGAGCTGATACAGAGAACGGAGGAGGTAATTGCAGATGAACTGGGGCAGATTGAAGAGGATATGACCTACTATCACAGCAAGCTGAAGGGGAAGACGGCAGCCATCTATGTCGGCGGCTCCAGAGCCCATCATTATCAGTTTCTGCTAAATGATCTGGGAGTCCATACGATTCTTGCCGGTTATGAATTCGGACATCGGGAGGAATATGAGGGCAGGGAGGTCCTTCCCTTCGTTAAACCGGATGCCGACAGTAAGAATATTGAATCGATCACCGTAGAGCCGGATAAGGAGAAATACCATGTGTGTCTGACTGAAGAGGATTTGAATAGGCTGAAAGAGGAGAAGCTGATTGGTTATTACGGCGGCATGGTGAAGGATATGAAGAACGGAACCTATATGGTGGACGATTTGAACCATTATGAGACCGAGGAATTCTTAAAGCTTTTGAAACCGGATATCTTTTTTTCCGGTATTAAGGATAAATTTGTGGCACAGAAAAGCGGTGTATTATCCAGACAGCTCCATTCCTACGATTACAGCGGTCCTTATGCCTGCTTTCGAGGAGCAGTGAA
>JAEZJW010000063.1 GCA_023415595.1 Bacillota bacterium | reverse complement strand
GTGTAGATGTACTCCGCCATCTTGGGGTTCCATCTTCTTGTCTGATGTCCAAAATGTACACCAGCTTCCAGTAACTGCTTCATTGAAATAACGCTCATAATTTACCTCCGTTTGGTTGTTTTCTTCCGCATATCTCTAACCTGCGCAGACCGTCATAACGGCACCATGCCAGGAATCCCTATGCGTGTGTATTATGTTTCAAAGGTTTTGCCACAGGCAGACCTTTAAATATAACGTTGAGATTATATCATATCCAATCAGGTGTGGCAAGTATTTTTTATATAAGGCTGCTGAAAATTCTTTGTATTCCTGATATAAGGCTGCTACAAAATCCCATGATAGTATTCACACAGGAAGTTGCATCAGCCTTTGTCTACTCTTTCAGCTATTTTGTGATGGTATTCAGAATTTCTTCAAAGGTAGCGTTCCCACTTACGGTATATTTACCGATCATGATTGATCCCGCTTTCCCTTTCTGAATGATAAAGTTGTTAAACTCCTCAGCGCTTTCGATTAATCCAATCGACTCGAGCATAGCAGCTACTTTGCCGGAGGACATGCCCTTCTCTACATGAAAGGTAATCTTATCTCCTGTCTGAGCAGTTCCATCATCAGATGGAACAGTACTTTCCGGTCCCTCAGTATCTTCTGCTGGGTCCGGACTTGTAGTCGGAGCCGCCGTAGGCTCAGCCTCAGGGCTCTGCTCGTTATCCTCTGCTTCTTTCTGGCCTTCCTCCTGATCTGCTGAAGGAGAATTTTCATCCACGGATGCTGCCGGCTTCTCACCTTCGGCAGCTGTTTCATTACCGGTACCTCCGGTATTATTGTCGCCTTGGGTATTCTCCGTCGTACTCTCAGAGGTATCCTCAGTATTATCCGCAACTGTATCCTCCGGAGCCTCCATTACCTCATCCAGATTGCCCTTCGGATCCTCCTTCATGACCATTCCCAACTCCATTGCCCTGGTGATGATCTCTGAGTCTGATAGTTTATTCCGGCTTCCGCTTATGGTAATGATAAGAGTGGTCAGAATGATGCCGATGCCCAACCCCCTCAGATAATATTTCAACTTCATGCTAACCTCCATACTAACTCCCGGAAGAACAAGGTGTGAGTGCCCCATATATGTGAATTTAGCTTCATAAATTCACATTATGAACATCGCAGTTCTTCCCTAAGCGAATGCTTTATTCGCTTTTTCTCCCCCGGAACAAATCAATTACCAGTTTTACCTCTCCTTGTCCGAGTCCTAACAGTTTGGATATTTCAACAACAGTCTTACCTTTCGAATAAAGAGCAAGTATCTGCGCATTATTATTTGTTGTCTGATCTTCTATGGTAATCCTGGATTCTGCCGGTTTCTCCTTCGGGAGGGGATTATCTGCAACCTTCATCCGCTGGCCTTGAACCTGTTGAATTCCAGTAACCTTCTTTGCCGGCTGATCCTTAGTCTCTGATTTCGCCGGAAGTACCTCCTGTGTATTCTTCCTTGAAGCATCCATGGCGGTTACTGTTGTCTTCAATTCCTTTTCTTTTTCATTCAGCATATTATAAAGGAAAACAACCTCTTCATGGTTATGCTTGATCTTCTCTAAAATCTGATCGGAATATTCACCCACTGCCATAATTTTCTCATTGGATATCACGCTTAATTCATCATCCGTGCGGACAATGATCTCCTCTTTCAGCCCTGATAGCTGTTCCCTGACCTGCTCCTTGAAGCGCTTCAGGTCCTCGCTGTTCAAGGTCTCCTCCATATTGACCCTTACCTGATTTTCTTTCCCTGTTTCTCTGGTTCGGTCAATCATCCTGGTACTGATGACAATGATGACTAATCCTAATAGAATTAATATAATTTCTAATGGGCTCATAGTTCCTCCGATGAAAATGAGGGTGTGGGAGCACCCTCCGTATTTAATACTTATCTGATCATCAGATCAGGATATCGATACCTCCGGTTTTCTCCGGCTTTTTAGCTGTTTTCTCCTCTTCCTGTTTCCCATGCTTCTTACCGGGATTACCTGAATAACTGTTCTGTCCCTTTTCCTTGGCATCATACCGGAACTGCTTGTTTTCACCCTTCGAAGTCTGAGTAGGTCTGGAGCTTTCCGTCGTAATCAGGTTTTGGAAGCTTCTACTGATCTGAGCCTGCTCCTGCTGATTCCTATGGCTCTCCACATGCTTAAGCTGTGAGGCCTCCTGTGATTTCATTATTTCAATTGGTCTTATCGGCATATTAACCTCCATTTACTTGTGCAAAAAGTTGAATAGTAATTATGCCTCGCTTACTAAAAGTAATTATTAGTATGTTACAGCGGATTTATCTTTATGTCGGCTCTGTCACGAATGAACTTGCTATGTTGGATATCCTCTCTAACGAAATAAATTACATTGGAGATTACTATTTTCGTTCCGGGATATACCGTATCCTGTACTCTTATCATACCCGCAGCATTTCCTTCCATATCTATCCTAAGCTCATCATATCTTTTTCTGGCTTCCTGAAGCTGTGGGTCCAGTGTAATATTGCTCTGTGTCATCTGCTTTAAGGTTTCCATCTTATCGAAGGGAATCGCTCCTCCTGCCTGCAGCCTCTTCCGAATCAGAGCAACGGTCTGTGTAATTTTGTCTTTATCGGCTTGAAGATTTGCGATTTTCTTCTCCAGTTCCCGGAATTCCTCCAGTATCCTGGGATCAATCCCTACCTCAAGCAACGTATTGGTTCCCATATGGGAGCCGGCAGTCTTCACAGAAATCATGGTACCGGAACGGATCTCACCGCCGGTAACAAAGCCTCTTCTTCCGCCTACAATGATATCACCTTTGGCCGAAACCCTGCTGTGAAGGATGGATTCTGTGGTGATATATCCTCCGGAGATTACCTCCGCATTCTCTATAAATTTCGTAATAATATTGCCGGTTGCCTTAAGAATTCCTTTATTCATGCCCTGCATGCCGCGCCTAAGGATAATCTGTCCGCCGGCATCTATGTAAGCACCCTCGACGACACCATACACCTCGATGTCACCTTTGGCTCTGATGGAGAAGCCCGTAATAACATTGCCTTTGACTACAACATTACCCTCGTAGACGACATCACCGGTGGAGGTATCCACATCGGCCGGTATCTCATAGGTATCGGAAACAAATACCCTGTTATCGGTTAAGGATACATGACCATCGACCATAGAATATAGTCTGAGACCATCCTCAGAAACTGTGATATTATTCCCGTGGCGCATGACACGATTATTGACCTTGTTGGGCCTTATTACATTACCGCAGACATCAATACCCGGTTTTCCATGATCAATCGGATTAAGAGTTGCCAGCAAATCACCCTTCTTACAATGGCTGATCATATCCAGCTGGTGAAAATCCACGGAACCATCTTCATTCGTCTTAGGCTTTAAGGTAAGATCGACGTTGAAATGATAGGTGATCACTGCATCATGTCCCTGAACCGGAGCCAGGGCTTTGGCAAGAATATAATCCGTACAGTATCTCCTGTCACTCAAAAACTGGTATACCTTCTCCTCATCAACACCATACTTTACCCCTGCCCGCACCAGCGTACTGATGATATCCTCCTTCGTCATCAGATTGCCGCCATTGGTGGGCGGATAAAATCTGCCCTTTACTGCTACTCTATCCTCAAGAATCTCAACCTTTAAGTACTCATCCTGAGGAAGTATCACAGCAGGAGAAAGTCTCACCTCAGCAACACCCTTTAAGGTTGCTAAAGCTCTTCCCAGTGCTATCTTATCATACTCGTATACCTTCTTATCTATCAGATAATTACTGATCTCGTCATATGCTATGGGACGTCCACCAGGCTCTTCTTCAAATAGTTTTAAATAAATTCCGTCATTTCTGATTAACATCTGGAAATATCCGTTTTTAGCGCCCATTATCTTCCCCCCAATACTATAAACCTGGTATCCTATACCCCATGAAAGCACCGTACAAATTAACTATAACTGGTTAAGACATCAATATTAGCACCTAGCTTCAACTTCATTTTCTGCAATGCCTTCGTATGCAGCTGAGATATTCTTGATTCTGACACCTCAAGAATACGGCTGATTTCCTTTAACGTAAGTTCTTCGTAATAATACAGAATGATAACCTTTTTCTCTTTCTCTGTCAGAGTATCCAGTGTCCTTGTTAGCAACTCCTTCAGCTCCTGCTGTTCCACGATCCGCTCCGGCTGGTCAAAGGTTGCGGTAAGACTTTGTTCCATCTTCCCCTCACTGCCCTGTTCCATGAACTCATCCAGAGATATGATATTCGTGATCTTAGTCTGGTTCTGCCAGTTCTCCAATTCTTCCAGTGATATATCCAGTTCCTTGGCTACTTCCTCGTCATTAACGCTTCTTCCGTATTTTATCTCAAGGCTTTGATAAGCCATATCAATCTTTCTTTGTTTCTGTCTGATGCTCCTGGGAATCCAGTCCATCTTCCTGATCTGATCCAGGATGGCACCTCGGATTCTTAAGGATGCATAGGTTTCAAATTTGAAGCCCTTGTTATAATCGAACTTATCAATGGCATCGATTAACCCAAAGGTACCATAACCGACCAAATCATCATATTCGACATTATAGCCAAGATACATACTGAGCCGGCCGGCAACCAGCTTTACTAGACCCGCATATTCAATTATGATTTTTTCCTGAAGTTCAGAGGTCCTCTTCCTGGAGTATTCCTCCCAGAGTTTCTGTCTGTTTTCTGCGTTCATACTGCCTCCCGATCTTTCATGGCTCTAAGACAGGCCGTTACTTTTTACCGGTGGATCCTGTCCTCTCATTCTTAGCAGCTTCTTGCCGGTTTTTATCTTGTCCGTTCTCTTCTAGTTCACTCTCATCTGTTGTGTTCTCTTCTTCGATTACTTCCTTAACTCTTATAGCAGTTGCTTTCTTTATGATGGCCTTAGCAATCAGACCAATAATATAAAATACTAACAGTACCAGCAGGAACATTTTTACGCTATCAAGCTTAGGAGTCTTGTGGATAATATCCAGGATGCTCGTAACAGCTCCTGCTGCCAGCATTATAAATGCAGGAATATATTTCTGCTTCATATTTCCTCCCATGCCTGAACTACAGACATTTAACTGTAAAGGACAGCGATTTTCATTCCCACCAAGCCTTTTGCCTGATCATTTACAGGATCTTTCGTTCCTTCCCGACGGATCTTATATGTAATGCTCCTGTCTCAGGATAGAATTCTATGGTCCGACCATAGTTATATCCTGTATCTTCCGCCAGAATACAGATTCCCAGCTGTTTTAGCTTCAGCTTGGTTGCTTCGACATTACGTTCACCGATTCGCATCATTTCACTGTTATTGTTAAAGGCAAACATCTGTGCTCCGCCGGCTATCTTAGCCACCAGAGTTCTTCTTACGGCACCACTCTTTATCATCCTGCTGATCAGTTCGTCTATACCGGTATCCGCAAATTTCGCCTTATTCTCATTGTTCAATATCTTTGTGCTGTCAGGCAGCATGATATGTATCATTCCCGCAATTTTGGTACCCGGATCATATAAGACGATTCCCACACAGGACCCAAGACCTAAAGTAGTGATAGCATCAGGAGGTGTACATATATTCATGTCAGCCATTCCGACCTTAATCATATTATTCATTTGTTCACCCTACGTCTGTTTTTGGCATACTTATTGTCTTGATAATTAGATACTTCTGTTTTATAAGCCCAGCGAGGATAGTATCGCTGCATAGGAATTGATTGTCGGTATCAGGATAAAATATCCGTTAACCTCCCTGATATCATCTCCAAACTCCGTCTCAATGAGAAGTGCCTTATCCCCAATTTTACCAAATTCAATCGCAGGTACACTTAATATAGCCCCAGCCATATCAATTGCCATGTAAGGAACACTTGAAACAATTACCAGGTTCGTCAGTGAGGATAAGGAAGACAGATAAGCCCCGGAAATAATATTTCCGATTTCATTCAAAGCTGAAAGCTCCATCTCACTGAAATCTTCCTCACTATCCTCATGGGGATTTCCCATAAGAATATTCACTAAATGCCTGGAAGCTGATTTATCGAGCATGAACATCATCATGCCATCAATATCTCCGCTTATCGTAAACAGGATACCCACAACTAAATTCTCTGCTCCGCCGACTATATCGGAGAGTTCCTTGAATTCCAAAAGTTCCACATTCGGAACCTTCATATCAATCCTGGAATTTAGCATCTGCGAAAGTGCTGTGGTAGCATTTCCGGCTCCAATATTACCTATTTCCCTTAAAACGTCGAATTGCATATGGTCTATTTGATTAAAGTCCAGCTTGGACACCACAAACACCTCCTGTAAATTAATTGATTAATAATCTTATATACTGACAGTTTCCTTCTCAATGATGATCCCAGGTATATTCAGCAGGTTGATCAGGTCGTTTTCATATTTGCCGATACCTATGCTGTAATCCGCTTTGTCATCGCTCTCATCATAATTCATCTTTTCAACAGCTGCATTATCGAGCGTAATGACCTCCTTCACCTCATCTACAATAATTCCGATGGGTGCCGCCTGCGGTTCGGGTTTAACGATCACAATACGACTTATCGATGTGAATTGATCCTCCGGAAGATTGAATTTACGGCGCAGACTCATTACGGGAATTACCTCTCCCCTTAAATTAATGACACCCATAAAATAAGGCTGAGCCTTCGGTACCCTGGTGATATTCTGCATTACAATAATATTATGGATATATTTAATATCGACTCCATATTGATTACTGCCCAGGCTTACAATGATATATTGCTTTGAATTAGCTGCTTCCATAAAAACCTCCCTGCTGCCGAAACACCGTAAATTTGGGGTGTCAGCACAATATTAACATAGTGAATTGTAACAACCCGCTGTGTAGTAATGTTCTATACGAGTGAATTCACATCGAGAATCAGTGCCACATCACCATTACCCAGTATGGTTGCTCCACTGATGATCTTATAATTCTTAATATATTTTCCAATGGACTTGATTACGATTTCCTGCTGTCCCATCAGCTCGTCCACGACCATACCTGCATATCTTTCACCCTTCTTGACGATGACCACCAAGTGATTATCCTGATCCGCATCTTGATTACGGCAGTCCAGAATCTGGCCAAGTCTGATGATGGGGATGACGGATCCGCGTAAATTGATGACTTCTTTACCCTGTATCAGCTTAACTTCCTTACTCGGGATATTCTCAACAGTCTGAATATTACCGAGGGGTAGAGCATATTTCTCATCACCGATGATTACCATCAGAGTTTGAATGATTGCCAGAGTCAAAGGAAGCCTGATAATGAAGTTAGAGCCTTCTCCCAGCTTCGTCTTCGCTTCAATCTCACCGCCCAGAGCTTCGATCTTCGTCTTAACGACATCAAGACCAACACCTCTGCCTGATACATCGGACACCTTATCTGAGGTAGAGAACCCGGGCATAAACAGAATATCAATGATATCCTTGTCAGTCATTCTATGGGTCTGTTCTTCTGTAAACAAGCCTTTTTCGATTGCCTTCTTCTTGATTTTGTCAACATTGATTCCGCCTCCGTCATCACGGACTTCAATGACTACGTTGTTGCCATCCTGATAAG
>JAEZJW010000004.1 GCA_023415595.1 Bacillota bacterium | reverse complement strand
TGAACATCCAGGCTGCAATCAATGACCTTTAGTTCTGTTTCAATCAAACACTGATTCTTCATAAGACCCTGATCCTCTTGAATGATCAGGGTAATGTCCCTTCCTGTTAAATCCGTCAGGTAATCCTTCTTTCCGGCCACCAGCTCATAATCTTCACTGCTAACCCTAATGGTATAGGAATCTGCTTTATCAAGCCCTAGGAATGCACGCTCGACCAGATACAGGATGACATCCTTGTGTTCCTCAATTAAGATCCCGGTAATCTTGGTGATCAGTTCTGCCAGGATCTCAGCTGTCTTAGGTTCCAATTCGGATATGTATGCCTGATACTCCTCCTGCTGTTGTTGCTTCAGCTGCTCTAATTCTGCCTTCCTTCTCTGCAGCTCCGCAAGGCTCTGCTGCTGACCATCCTCATAACCCTTCTTCTTTGCTGCAGCAAGGGTTTCCGCTTTCAGCTGCTCTGCCTCAAGCTTAGCCTTATTCATAATGGCTTTTGCTTCCTTCTTGGCATCTTCAATCAATTTATTCGCTTTCTCAGTAATCTCTTCCGTATTCGGAATGGCTTCTACAACCACCGCCTGAAGTCCTTCCACAAAGCCGTCAGTAACCACCTCGGCAGGGGAAGCAATCCGATAACTTCTCTTCTCATTAATATCAGAATCCCTCTTTAGGTGGCAATCGATGGTTTTTACCATTTCTTCTTCTAAACGTACGGAATAAGCTTTAATTACATTAGACAATGATCTCGTCACCTCCGCCTCTGGAAATGATAATCTCAGAGGAATCCTCCAGTTTTCTGATAATGTTTACAATCTTCTGCTGAGCCTCTTCTACATCCTTCAGACGTACAGGACCCATGTATTCCATATCCTCCTTGATCATGGCAGCCAAACGTTTCGACAGATTATTAAATATAACATTCTGTACCTCTTCGTTGGAGCCCTTAAGGGCAACAGCCAGTTCGTTATTATCAACCTCTCTGAGAACTCTCTGGATGGACTTGTCGTCAAGGCTCAGGATATCCTCGAATACGAACATCTTCCTGCGAATCTCATCAGCCAATTCAGGCTCTTCGATTTCGAGGGTCTCCATAATATGCTTCTCTGTACCGCGATCTACGGTATTTAATATCTCAACAATGGAATCCACACCGCCGACAATTGTATAGTCCTGATTAACAAGGGAGGCCAGCTTACGCTCAAGCACTCTCTCCACTTCCTTGATCACATCCGGTGAGGTGCGGTCCATCTGTGCGATACGCTTTGCTACATCTGCCTGCTTATCCGGTCCCAGGGACGAAATAATCGTCGAAGCCTGGTTCGGTGACAGGTAGGACAGGATTAAGGCAATCGTCTGAGGATGCTCATCCTGGATAAAGTTCAACAGCTGGGAAGCATCGGTCTTTCTAACAAATTCGAAAGGACGAACCTGTAGGGAAGCAGTCAGCTTACCGATGACATCCTTCGCTTTTTCTACACCGAGCGCTTTCTCCAATAATTCCTTCGCATAGGCAATACCACCCTCAGCAATATATTGCTGCGCCAGGCAGATCTCATAGAATTCATCCATGACCTGATCCTTGGTTGCAGGAGAAATACTTCTGGTATTAGCTATCTCCAGAGTCAGAGTCTCAATCTCATCCTCCTTCAGATGCTTGAAGATAGTGGCTGAACGTTCCGGTCCCAAGGAAATCAGAAGGATAGCCGCCTTCTGTACTCCGTTTATGTCACTATTGCTATTTGCTCTCGCCATAAAACCAACATTCCTCCTCTTTTAGATCATTTGTGTCAAGCATGTTGAAAGCTTTACTGATTCTTTCGAAGCTCTTTAGCTCCATTCTTCATTCAGCCAGTTACGCAGCAGCTGAGCGACTGCATCGGGCTTCTCGTCCACAAACTTCTCTATCATCTTTCTGACCTCGGAAACCTCATTAAACTCAATATCCTCAATGGTCTGATTTTCCTTCGTTGTTGCCAGAAGCTGTTCCACGGATAATTCAGGTTCCAGCTCAGTAACCTCCACAGGTCCAAAGCCCTTGAATACTACAAACAGGATCAGAGCGACGATTAATGCTGCCAGGATATACTGCAGGTAATCGGTAAAATCTGCCCTATCCACCAACTTAGGTACAAACACCGGCTGTTCGATTGCGGAAATCTGAATTTTGTCTTCCGAAATGCCGGTAGCCATGGACACCGTTTTGATCAGCTCCGGATCCACAGTCAATTTCGTTTCAGCACTATTCGCCAATACATAATCATCAAAGGTTGTTCCGTCCAAAAGTCCCTGACGCTGCAGATCCTCTTCCTTATAGGTTATCAGCTTACGTAGTACCATGCTGACGGAGGATTGCGCAGAATCAATCGCTCCAACCTCGTACTCCGTATTGGTTACTCTTTCGTTCGGCAAATAATCATTCTCCTCAATCTCCACATTTCCTGTCGAAGAGGATGAATCCTCAAGCATATAGTCAATTTCATCATTGGAGGTAGTTCCAGGTACTCCTCCTGAGCTGCCCGCATTCTCCGAATTATATGTATAGCTGTGGCCTAATACGCCCTGATCCTGACCTTCCGCCGGCAGGTATTCCTTATAGAGCTCCGTAACCTTGGTATTATCAATGACCAGGTGGGGAGCGATCTCCACATCATCATATCCGCTCTTTAAGAGCAGCATATAAAGATTGTTTATAAAGGTATTACGGAGCCGTTCCCTGTAATCCTCATTGCTGTTCGCTGCACCGGAGTATAGATCCTGCTCCCCTCCATACAGCAGCTTACCATTCTGATCCGCTACCTTAACCTTCTCGGAAGAGGTATTGCCGATCACAGACGCAACGACCTGAGCAATCGTCTCAGCAGTTTGAGGCTCAAAATCGTCATTGGTAGTAAGCAGGACACTGGCGTTTGTTTCCTGCTGGGGGGTAAGGATGGTATTCGTAGCCTCAACGGGGATGTAATAAACCTCTGCATCCTCTACTCCTTCCATCTTAACAATATAATTGCGCAGCTGGTTTTGCATATAGAGGTTGATCTTCAGCGTCCGATCACTATTCGTTGTACTGAGACTGTTATTCAGAAGCTCGTCCAGAGTGATGCCGGTGGACGGCATGTCATTACTGGCAAGCAAAAGAACCGCATCGGAATAACGCTTTAAATCCACCGATACGGTCAGATGATCCGATCCTAGTTTATATTTAATCCCCTCTTCTTCTAATAAATCTATCACCTCACTGGCCTCTTTAGAGGTCTCAGTGATAGTCAGTTCCTCGTATTGTACCCTGTTCGCAACCACTACCAGAACAACAAATGCAAATAGAACAGCACAGGCCACACTGATGATAATGGTCTTCTGCTTACTGGTATACTTGTTCCATAATGCCAACAGCTGTTTGGGTAATTGTTTCATTCTGTCTGCCATTATCCTGTACTCCTTAAGAATATATTATCAGAACTGCAGATTCATAATCTCTTTGTAGGCATCTAAAACCTGGTTCCTGATTGCTACGGTATATTGTATGGCAAGATTGGCTTTCTGCTGTGCAACCTGTAAATCATGGGTATTGTCCGTAAGGCCCAGCGCATATGCCATTTCTGCCTCCTCAGCTGCATTACTG
The DNA here is from genome assembly GCA_023415595.1 of Bacillota bacterium. Lineage (GTDB taxonomy): Bacteria > Bacillota > Clostridia > Lachnospirales > Lachnospiraceae > Mobilitalea. The sequence goes on along the minus strand of JAEZJW010000004.1, from coordinate 18,891 downwards.
TAATTGTTCGTCTCCTCAATCAGACCCTTCGCCGCCTGAAACAGGCTTTCAAAGGTTGCATTACGGTTTTCCTTGGCTGACGAAGCCGAATCTATTCCATATTTACTTAATTCTGTTAGATTGCCAATGGATGTTACGTTCATCTCTTACCTCCGCTTATTTACCGACTTCCAAACCCTTCAGGGCCATATTCTTCGTGGCATTGAAGGCTGTAACGTTCGCTTCATAGGATCTGGTCGCATCAATCAGATCCGTCATCTCCTGTACAATATTTACATTGGGGTAGGTGACATATCCTTCTTCGTCAGCGTCCGGATGAGTGGGGTCATAGACCTTACGCATCTCGGCTTCCTTATCCTCTGAAATCGACGTAACTTTAACTCCGTTGCCGGCCGTTCCTTCCGTCTTCATGAGAATTTGCCTGAAGGGAGTGACATCCTTTTCAGCAAAGACTACCGTCTTTCTTCGATAAGGATTCCCATTCTCGTCCCTCGTTGTACTTACATTCGCAATATTCTGTGATATGATATCCATTCTGAGCCTCTGTGCGGTCATACCGCTGGCACTAATGTTCATTCCATTCATGGATGACATGGATTTTACCTCCTCTCATGTCTGGTCAGCTGTTCCTGATTCAAGGTTCTGACTTTGGTGCATTATAGTAAATAATTCATGTTTCTGTTATTTTATTTAGATTTAATATTTCACTATGTAATTTACATTCTCATCATATTATGTTGAACTTACCTCTGAAGAACTGCCTTTAGTCTGTTGAATTCCTGAGTCATAGAATCGAGCAAAGCGTAATATCGGATCTGATTCTCTGCGAGGTTAGCCGACTCCGTGTCGATATCTACATTATTCCCATCCAATCGGAAGCTCTTACCGGAATAATCCGTATATACACCGGGTTCCAAGCGGCTCAAATCAGCCCTACCAACTCGTTTTTCTAAGGAATCATCTCCTACAAGAGCAGTCATCAGATATGATTCAAATTGAACGTCCTTACGCTTGTACCCTGGGGTATCTACATTTGCTATGTTATTATTAATAACTTCATTCCGCTTCCAGCTTGCATCTGCTGCTTTATCCAGTACATTGATGTAGTTAAATGCGTTCGATCCTATCATATACGCACTCCTTTCCTTATAACATTATTATAATTATAATTTAAAAAAACACAAGATATATTTGAAAAATTAGTAGAATAATACTAAACCTTGTATTACTATGGGAGATGATATCTATCGCTGCAGAATAATGAATGAATATTATAATATATCCTGTGGAAAAAAGAGAAAGGACTTATGAGACCATATGGGTACCCACAAATCCTTTTGTTTATATCAATCCATTAACCATTCATATTTTTCAATTCTTCGAACACTACATCATTCAGTACCTTGATATAGGTTCCCTTCATTCCCGAGGACCGAGATTCGATTACTCCGGCACTCTCAAATTTGCGGAGTGCATTGACGATTACTGATCTGGTGATGCCGACTCTGTCAGCAATCTTACTTGCAACCAGGATCCCTTCATTTCCCCGAAGTTCATCGAAGATATGAGTAATTGCTTCCAGTTCTGAGAAGGATAAGGTACTGATGGCCGATTTGACAATCTGAACCTTTCTGTTTTCTTCTGCATTTTCTTCGTTCACTGATCTCATCATCTCAAGCCCAACCACCGTTGTACCGTATTCGCTTAAGATAATATCATCAATGGTATAGGGCGCTCCGGTTTTATAGATAAATAAAGTGCCTAATCTTTCCCCTGCGATATCAATAGGGGTAATGATTGCCTGATAGGTATTGATCTGGTCAAACTCAAAGCCGAGCGTTCCGAGATTTACATTTTCTTTCGTAGACAGTATATTAAGGAGTCTCTCATTCAGTAAGGTGTCAATGTGTCTTCCGACTACATCCTTAATCAGCTCTCTGATTTCGATGATATCAGTACGGTTTTTCACACCGAGGACCTTGCCCTTACGGCTGATCACCAATACATTGGATTCCAGTATATCACTTAAAACAACACAGATGTCATTGAAAACCACCTTATGCGAATTATTATTATGCAATAAGTTGTTAATCTTTCTTGTTTTATCCAATAACTGAACGCTCATGAAATATTTCCTCCAAATAGATCTGTCTTATTCATCCTATCCCGTATCAAGCCTGATATGGAATAAGGTAATACAAATAGAAGAATTTTCTAATTGTACTACCTTTTCCATTTTAGCACATATTATTTTGAAAAACAATACTTTTTTCACTTTTTTGACACGTTTTTTCAGAAGATTCTCTAATTTTGCATCTATTTTTTTATTTTTTTCAGCAATATACTATATTTAGCAATCAATTGTTAAAAAGCGCATTATTACCCACTATATAGGGGTTCGAACTTATTTTTCTGAAGTTACATATCCGCATTTCTCATCACCGCAGACCAGTTTATTCCCTTTCTCCAGAAGCACGCCACCGCATTTTTTACATTTGATCATGGAGGGTTTCTGCCAGGACATAAAGCTGCAATCAGGGTTGTTGCTGCAACCGTAGTATTTACGGCCCTTCTTCGTCTTGCGGACGACCACATCACCGCCGCAAACAGGGCAGGCGACGCCGATCTTCTCCAGATAAGGCTTCGTATTCTTACAGTCGGGAAAACCGGGGCAGGCAAGGAATTTACCATGGGGACCGTATTTGATTACCATGTTCCTTCCGCATATCTCACAAATTTCTTCCGTGACCTCATCCTCGATCTGTATCTGATCCAGTTCTTCATGGGCATGATTTACTGCCTCCTCAAGGTCTGGGTAGAAATTCTTCACTACTGTTTTCCAGGCGACGGTACCATCCTCCACGCAGTCCAGCAGGGATTCTAAATTAGCGGTAAAATTAACGTCGACTATCGTGGGAAATGCACATTTCATAATATTGTTCACTGCTTCTCCCAGCTCTGTCACATATAGATTCTTATTTTCCTTTGCAACATATCTTCTTGCGATGATGGTTGTTATGGTAGGGGCATAGGTACTTGGTCTTCCGATGCCCAGCTCCTCCAGGGTCTTAACCAATGAGGCCTCCGTATAATGAGCAGGGGGCTGGGTAAAATGCTGGCTTTTCCGTAGCTCAGACAGAGTCAGGATATCGCCCTCCTGTAAGGATTCAAAGACAGCACCGGTCTCTTCATCCTCATCCCCGGGATTATAAACACTCATAAAGCCCTCGAATACAAGCTTGGAGGTGGAGGTTGTGAAACGATGGTCATTTCCTTCTATTTTAATTGTGATGGTTTCGTATTTGGCAGGCTGCATACGGCTGGCAACGAATCTCTTCCAGATCAGCTGGTAGAGCCTGAATTGGTCACGGGCTAAGGAGTCCTTTAGTGATGAGGGTTCAAACTCGACATAGGTCGGGCGGATGGCTTCATGGGCGTCTTGTATCTTCTTACCCGTACGGCCCTGATTTTCTTCGGTGGCTACAAAATCAGCGCCATAATTTTCCTTTACAAACTGTTTTGCGGCCGTATCTGCTTCATCACTGATCCGGATCGAATCCGTACGCAGATAGGTAATCAGACCGACTGTTCCATGGCCCTTGATATCAATACCTTCGTACAGCTGCTGCGCCAGCTGCATTGTCTTCTGGGTGGAGAAATTCAGGGTCTTGGCTGCTTCCTGCTGAAGGGTACTGGTGGTGAAGGGAAGCGGCTGCTTTCGGATCCGCTCGCTTTTCTTCACTTCTTTAATCGTAAACACAGCATTCTTAAGCTGCTGCAGAATTTCATTCATTTCCTCTTCCGTACGGATTACGGTTTTGGTACCATTACTGCCGTTGTACTTTGACACAAGCGGACGTTTCTTATTCCCAAGCGTAAATTCTGCCTCCAGGTTCCAGTACTCCTCTGGAACGAAGGAATTGATCTCCTCTTCCCTGTCACAGATGATCCTTAAGGCTACAGATTGTACTCTACCGGCACTTAATCCTCTCTTCACCTTGCTCCAGAGCAGCGGGCTGATCATATAGCCTACCATACGATCCAGCATTCTTCTGGCCTGCTGGGCATCGACCAGATCCATGTCAACCTCCCTGGCTTGTTTGATGGAGGATTTTACGGCATTCTTAGTGATTTCATTGAAGGTGATTCTGCTGGAATCCTTCGCTTCCAGCTTAAGTGTCTGCGCCAAGTGCCAGGAGATGGCTTCCCCTTCCCGGTCAGGGTCGGTTGCAAGATATACGCGATCTGCTTTTTTCACTTCCTTACGAAGCTTTGCCAGCAGGTCACCTTTTCCCCTGATTGTAATATATTTGGGATCAAAGTCATGATTTATATCAATACCCAGCTGGCTTTTGGGTAAATCTCTGACATGCCCGTTGGAAGCGAGCACCTCATAATTATTTCCCAGAAACTTCTTTATGGTCTTTGCCTTAGCCGGCGATTCAACGATTACAAGATTTCGTGGCATAGAATAACTTCCCTCTTTCTATGTGTACCATTTCGTTATGGAGAGGTTATATATCAAGTATTAACCCTGTGACACATGATTGTTTAATATACTTTTTTGTTCAAAGTCTCAACTAGCATACACTATTTTTCCAGGTGATTCAAGTAAATATTATGATTATTACCTGAATAATATATGGGGACCGGGTGTATTCTGTGAATTTCAGCGCGCTTTTCATCATTCATCCCTCCATATGCGTGTTCATGATCGCCAGCCCCGTTCGCATACTGCAAGCAGGCTTGCGTATCCTTGCTACGCTTTATTATATCATGATCACATGCGATTCATCCTGAACGCTGGAACCGGGTTACAATTGATTTATATGTGCGGACATGAAATATATTCTGCTTACTTAATACACAGTTGCTCTGTTGTTATACACCAAGTGAGGGATAGCTGTCAATAGCTGTCATGTAAATTATTAGGATTCATGAGCTTAATGTTTGGCAGAGCACATAATAATTTCTCATTGCCTGACGGATAATGCCGCTCATCTCCATGGATAACAAGTGCTCCGTCAGCTGGCTCAAGGGAAATTGCGTCATCACAGAGATGTCCTCCAGATGCTTCGGTTCCTGATTCAGCACCTGATAAATCTTTAATTCCTCAGGGCTGAGATGTGAATCAGTGGGATATTCCGAATGATTTACGCAAGGATATATCTGAAAATCCTCCAGGATATCCTCCGGCGAGGTCACCGGCTTCGCCCCCATTTTAATCAGGTTGTTACAGCCGGTACTGAGCTGATCCGTGATTCTTCCCGGTAGGGCATATATATTCTTCCCCTGTTCCAATCCGATATCCACCGTAATCAGGGTGCCGCTTTTCTTTCTGGCTTCGATGACTAGAATCCCGTCGGACAGCCCGCTGATGATCCGGTTCCTCATGGGGAAATGGCTGGCAATGGGCTGTATGCCCGGTGCATATTCCGAGAGGATGCCCCCATCCCTCTGAAGCTCCATATAGAGATTAATATTCTCCTTCGGATAGCAGATATCTACTCCACAGCCCAGAACCCCATAGGTACTTCCTCCTGCATTAAGCGCCCCGATATGGGCGCAGGAATCGATTCCCCTGGCCAAACCGCTGATAACAGCAATGCCTTCCCTGGCCACTGCCCCGGATAGATATTTGGCGATCTCCATACCATAAGCGGAGCAGTCCCTGGCTCCTATGACTGCCAGGGTTTTCCTATGATCCGGTGGCAGGCTGCCCTTCACATAGAGCGCAAAGGGTGCTCCGTATATGTTCTTTAATCTTATCGGGTATTCGGGATCCTCCTTGGTCAAGAATCTTATCTTTTTGTCCTGAAGCTTCTGATAAGCCTCCCGGATTTTATTACAATCCCGGCTGCTAACCAGTTTACCTACTTCCTCCTCCTTCAGCTGAGCCAAATGCTTAAGGCTGCTGGTGTCTGCATGGTACAGCTCCTCAGCTGTTTTGAACACCTGCAACAGCTGGTCTATCCGAATGGCTCCAAAGCCCGGAATATTGGCCAGCCAATAATGATATTCCTCTCTGATCAAATCACTTACCGTCCTTTCGAGTAACACTTTCTTGTTCCCTTCCATCATCCTTACAACAGTAACTACTCCCCCCAGTATTTCTGGTCCAGGCTTCGGTAACAGATGGCCTCACTGATATGTGACGTCCGTATTCTTTCGCTTTGGTCCAGGTCGGCAATCGTCCTTGCGACCTTTAGAATTCTGTGATATGCCCTGGCGGTCAGATTCATCTTCACAAAGGCCTGCTCCAGCAGGGACTGTTCCTTAGGCTCCAGCCGGCAATATTTCTTAATCGTCCGCGGAGTCAACTGGGAGTTGAACCAGATATTCTGGTCCTTGTAACGCTCCAGCTGCAGCTTTCGGGCAATCGCCACCCTTTTCTTAATCTCCTCCGAGGTTTCCTGCTCTGCCTTTAGCTGTAGCTCCTTATAGTTCATTTGCAATGCCTCAATGCAGATATCGAAGCGGTCCAGCAGAGGCTGTGAGATACGGCCCAGGTATCGCTTCACCTGAGGAACGGAACAGCTGCACTTATTCCTATCCGGATAATACCCGCAGCTGCAGGGATTCATGGCTGCCACTAGCATGAAACCAGCAGGGTAACGGTAGGTTGCATTCAGTCTGGCGATGGTGACTGATTTCTCCTCCAGGGGCTGCCTGAGGACTTCGATTGTGTTCTTCTGAAATTCGGGCAGCTCATCTAGGAATAAGACCCCCAAATGGGCAAGACTGATCTCGCCGGGCTTCGGAGTACTCCCACCCCCGGTCAGGGCAGTCTGGGTAATGGTATGGTGCGGAGCGCGGAAGGGCCTGTTCAGAATCAGAGCCCTATGCTCCAGCAATCCTGCAATGGAGTATATTTTCGAGATTTCCATACTTTCTTCGAAGGACAGCTCCGGCATGATGGTTGGAATTCTCTTGGCAAGCATCGTCTTACCCGCACCGGGTGGTCCGATCATCAGGATATTATGCATCCCCGAGACAGCAATTTCGATGGCCCGCTTGGCAGCAGTCTGTCCTGCTACCTCTGAATAATCGATCGTTTCACCGATCTGTGCATTCCGGAAAAGCTCTGTGATATCTATCTTAGTAGATTCAATGCTTTCCTTACCATTGATCAGCTCGACCGCTTCCTGCAGCGACGCCACACCATAGGTATCAATTCCTTCTACAACCGCACCTTCCCCTGCGTTTTCAGATGGCACGACGCACTTTAAGAAGCCCTGCTGCTTCGCAGAGTATACGATAGGCAGGACACCGTTCACTTTATTGATGTTACCATTCAGGCTAAGTTCTCCGATCATCAGGAAGTTCTTCAGATTTTCCTCCGGAATGTAACCGAAGGCAGTAAGAATTGCGATGGCGACCGGCAGATCGAAGGCTGTGCCTTCTTTTCTGATGTCTGCCGGAGATAGATTGACGGTAATTCGTTTAGCGGGAAGCATAAAACCGGAGTTCTTCAGCGCGATCCTGACCCTTTCCCTCGCCTCCTTTACTTCGGAGCCAAGATAACCAACCATATCGAAGAGGGGTAGGCCGTCACTGACATCGGCCTCTACGGATACGATCAGTCCGTCGATTCCATGGATAGCCGCACTATATGCTTTACTGAACATACTTTTCTCCTTCCGTTGTCTCTCCACAAGGAAGGAATCATTTGCTTATCTGAAGTATAACAGAGGCCGGCAGGGATGTCCAGCAAAAAATGTAAAATTACGGTAAGTCCTATGATGCTTTCCTCTTCTAGCCCGGGTGTAACCGAAGACTTTGCCTTCTCAGCTAATCACTCATAAAGCTTTTTTGTACAGGCCAAGCTGTACTATTTCTAAATAAATGAGACATTTCCATAAGAAGCGCATATAATAAACCAAGAAAGAATAAGGGTGATTATATGCGCATTTGTGAACTTCGGGAGAAGGAAGTCATTAATTGCAGGGATTGTATGCGCTTAGGCTATGTCTGTGATATTGAGTTCGATATCTGTACCGGCCATATAACACATATTATTGTACCCGGCCCCTGTAAGGTATGGGGTATTCTAGGCAGGGACCATGAATATGTGATCAGCTGCTGTAACATTAAACAGATTGGAATCGATATCATCCTGGTAGACATAGATGTAGATAAATGCTTAGTGAAATTATAGTTTTTATCAAGAGAGTCAGATAGCAGGAATTTATTATTTCAGAATACATGAAATAATTATTATGAATTACTTCATGTACTAATTTTCATGTGTTAGTTTCATGAATTAGATTTTTATGTTAGTTTTCATGTTTAGTTTTCATGAATTAAGTTAATGTTTATTATTCATCTTTTGATATGTGTGTAAGCTTTCATGTGTATATAAAAGTGTCAAAAGGTGCTTCGCACATTTCCGGAAGGAATATCTTGATATGCAAGCGAGCTTGCAATAGCAAGATATTCCTTTCGGAAAGCACCGCAGGTGCTTTTGACACTTTCTTTTATATCTGTAGTCCAGCAAAATAATGTTTTGAAAAGTATACCCTTGTTGCTTTCATTACTTTCTTTCATATCTGCAGTCCTGCAAAATAATGTTTTGAAAAGTATACCCTTGTTGCTTTCATTACTTCCTTCATATCTTCTGCCCTGCAAAATAATTATGTTTCAGAATCTGCATGTGTTTTGTCAATTTATCAATATCTTATGCCTTTACTGTAATAATTTTCTTGACCGTTTGGTCAATCTTCAATATAATCAAGTTGTATCATATTATGGGGGATACAATAGAATGACTGTACATTTGGGAGGATAGGTATATGAAGTGTCCATTTTGTAATAAAGATAATACCAGAGTCATTGATTCCAGGCCGGCTGATGATAATAATTCCATCCGCAGACGTAGGCAATGTGATGAATGCCAGAGACGGTTTACTACTTATGAGAAGGTGGAGACTATTCCTCTTGTCGTAATCAAGAAGGACAATAACCGGGAGCCCTATGACCGTTCTAAGATCGAAGCCGGTGTATTCCGTTCCTGCCATAAGAGGCCGATCTCAGTCGATCGGATCACTGCCCTCGTCGATGAAGTGGAAACCTCCATCTTCAACCGTGAAGATAAAGAAATTCCCAGTCATGTCATTGGTGAAATTGTAATGGATAAGCTCAAGGAACTGGATCCTGTCGCTTATGTCAGATTTGCTTCTGTATACCGTGAATTCAAAGATGTGAATACCTTCATGAATGAGCTGAAGAAGATACTTGATAAATAAAATATTGTGCTTTTACCATTCACACGATACCCCGGATCAGGAAATTCAGGCAGAATGCCATGAGTTACCTACCTCCGGGGTCTTTTTAATGCTATATGGTTAGTCTTCCTTCCAGAAGGTCCTTTCCGTCACTGCTGGTTCCGATAAACATCTCATACTCCATATGCTCCAGTTCCGGGCAGCCCTTTGCTTCATTATACCAGCATAGCTTGTCCGTAGGAATGCTGATCTCTATTCTCTTACTCTCTCCGGGTCTCAGGGCAATTCTTTGAAAGCCCTTTAATTCCTTCACTGGCCTGTCAACGGAAGAATTAGAATATCCCACATAAAACTGAATGACTTCTTCTCCCCTGAAATCCCCGGTATTCGTAACGGTACAGGAGGCTTTGATCACTCCCTCCCTCACTCCAAAGTCAGCCTCAGAAACAGCAAAGGAGGTATAGGATAATCCAAATCCGAAGGGTACGGAGGGTTCCACCTCTTCCTTCTGAAGCTTCCGGTACCCATGGTAATATTCATAATACTGGTGATCCGTTATCCAGTTGATTTTGGGCAGATCCTCTTCCCTCTTCGTTATAACAAACGGAAGCTTTCCGCTGGGATTGACCTTCCCGAATAAAATCTCCGCTATGGCAGTACCACCCTCCATGCCGGGGTAATACGCCATCAGTATGGAACTGACCGCATCCTTCCACTCCTCCAGCAATATCATATTACCACCGATAAGGACGACACAGGAATTCTGATTTACGGGTCCCACTGCCTTGATGAATTCCTTCTCCTCCTCATGAAGACCGAGGGAATGGACGCGATCGCCACCCACGTAATCACCGTAGCGGGCATCCTCTCCATCCACATGTTCCCCCTCATCGTCATAATGATAGCCTGCGATGAAGATTACATAATCTGCTCCGGCTGCAAGTCTTCTGCCATGCTCCGCATCACAGTCCGGATAATAGATAATCTCTGCATTCTTAAGGAGCCGGGCAATCCCCTGGAGCGGGGTTACGACATAGCCCGGGTATACCCGGCTGGAGCCATGGTCTCCCGTATTCTCCATGTCTGCCAGCTTTCCGAAGATTACGACCTGAACCTTCTTCCTTTTCCGAAACGGGAGTACCTGGTTCCGGTTCTGAAGCAAGGTAATCCCCTTTCTGGCTGCCTCCAGTGACAGCTTCACATGCTCCGAGCAACCAAGCACGGATCTGTCATAATGCTTGTCGTCACCCTCAGTAAAGGATAATAGCGTTCTTACGATTCTGAGAACAGCTTCGTCGATGTTGTCTTCGGGAACCTTTCCCTCCCTAACCGCTTCTACCAGCTTATCCCCATAAAATCTGATATTACACATCTCCATATCCTGACCGCTGTTAGCAGCTGAAACAGTATCCTTGATTCCATCATTAAAATCACTCATAACGAAACCATCAAAGCCCCATTCCTCCTTCAGGACCTGTTTTAAAAGATAGCTGTTTTCTCCGCAGCAGCTTCCCTGATAAGAATTATAAGCACTCATAACAGCAGCGGCACCATTGTCAATACATTCCTTAAAGTGGGGAAGGAAAACCTCACGTTCCGCCCGCTTACTGCAGGTGATATTTACCCGATACCTGGATAGCTCCATGGAGTTGAAAGCAAAATGCTTAATGCAGGCGATGACATTCTCCGCCTGCACCCCTCTCACCAGAGCCGATCCCATCTGTCCTATATGATAAGAGTCCTCTCCATAAGTCTCCTGACTTCTTCCCCAACCGGGGTGATAAGGTATATTAATACATACTCCGGCAAACAGATTACATTCCCTTGCTTTCGTCTCTCTGCCAATGGCCTGGCCAATCTTCTCCTCCAGCTTCGTATCAAAGGTAGCTCCCCGAAGCATCGTAACCGGAAAGCAAGTATTCTTATTATTCCCGATCACCACTCCCCTTGGTCCGTCAGTAAAGAGCATCCGTGGAATCTGCTTATCATCCAGCCCACCGCAATAAAAAGGCCGGTAATTATAATGCTTATTCGTACTTTCCGAAACATCATAATTACCGCCGAAATAATATCCGATCCCACTCATCAGACTGACCTTTTCTTCCAGTGTCAGCTCCGCGATTATGGCCTTCACCCGGTTTGTAAGGCTTAAACGGTAGCTTTTCTTATTCTTCATCTTTCCTCCATGATGCCGATTTATGATAGCTTAAGCTACCCGGCAGAGGTTTTCTATTGCTGTCCAACTCCTTATATGTAATTCTTCAGAAGCCGGATCGCTTCCCGCTTATTATAATCAATATAACCCTGAATTTGCTTATTTTTCTCTATCTTGGTTCCACGAAGCCGGTATTCATTCGGAGTGATTCCGAATTCATTCTTAAAGATCCGGTAGAAGGTCTTATCTGTTCCAAAGCCGCATTCCTGCGCAATGATCGAGATGGGCTTCTCTGTTCTGGTCAGCATATGCAGGGTTTTCTCCAACTTGATGGAGGTAGTCAGCTCCTTCAGAGTCAGATTCGTATGGGCTTTTAAGAACCGGTATAAAGTCTTGTCACTCATGCCGATATAATGGCATAAGGCCTCCGCAAGGTTATCCTCCGAATAATTGTTTTCGACATATTCTATGATTTTAAGAAGAATATCTGCTTCTAACACAGTAGCATTCTTATCCGCATACTGTCTGATATCATAATGTGTATATTCAAAGATATCTGCCACCAAAGTATAGAGAAGTGCCTGGATCCGGTAATATCCGGTCAGGGTATCCTCATAGCATCTGAGTCCGATCCCTGCTGCAATTTTCGTGAAAACCTCATAAGGTACCTTCGGCTTAACAAAGTCTGTGGAGGAATTCAGGTAGAACTGGTAGTTCTGGTTCTTATCCTTGCGATTTTCAAACAGCTCCTGCTTCATCTGGATGATCAGGCAGATATTATTTTCATTGGTTTCATTCAGTCCATGGACCACCTTACTGTTAATCAGTACGATATTTCCCTCTCTTATGATACAGGAATCCGGCCATAGCTTCAGAGATACGGAGCCCTTGAGCACTAGGATCAGCTCATAATCATAATGCCAATGATAGGTGGACTGCCCGATGGAGGTTACAAATATCTTCGCCGGAAATTTATTTCCATGTTCAATTGCTTCATAAATATAAGAATTCATCCACATCTCCTTCTCTTATGTAATCATCCTTTATTATATTATACTATTAAATGAAAAACCAAGCAATCCAAAAACTTATGCAGTAAGAAAAGCTGCTATATCAATAAGACATTGCAGCCCTTTTTACTTACCCTGTCAAGGGGTGAACATATTCGTACCCGGAAGGAGAAATTCACCAAGCTTATCATAATCCTGTTCAAATTCCACATGATCCCCAAGATAATTCGGAACCGATACACTGATTCCCAATTGGCCGGGTGTCAGATAGCTGTACATACCCAGATAATTTCCGGAGCCGATCTGGTCCGCTGTTTTTAACCCCTCTAAGAGCTCACTGTCCGTAAGTCCATTCATATAATCCCGTATGGCTTGTTCTACTTCCTGATTACTCCCGGACGGGACAGTGAACTTCCACTGTCTGAACTCTTTCACGAAGGCTTCATCCAGTTTTACGATATCACTGAGTTTAATTCTTTTCGAATCCTTCAGCCGGATATTAGTGGTATAAACAAGTTCCGTAGGATGTGCCACATATTTGCTGTTGAAGGCAGCCTTGTACAAAACACTGAATTTTTCTGCATCTGCCGATTTCACCTCATAGGTGATGTTTAAAATGGATGACGCCTTAGGGGAGGGCTGATTCTTACCATCAGGAAAAGGATTGAAGGAGTAGATATCCAGAATCTTCTTGATATCCTTGTCTATAATTTGATTCCAGGACTTCATCACTTCTTCGGAAGCACCTGCAACAAAAAGCGGATAGAGCGCATCTACCCCATCCATCCTGTATTGTATTTCATCAAATAAATACACGGTATAAGCTACATCCTTTGCTTCGCCGGTGATTGGATAGATGGTTGCCCAGTCCGGGATCAGCCTTCCGCCCCATATGGTTCCAATTCCATAGAATTCTCTTAGGTTCAATGTATCCAGTTCTTTATTCCTTGCCATTATTTCCGCTCTATACTCGCCTTCTCTGTAATTCATATAGGTTTGCGGTTTAAATACTGCTGTTTCCTTATAAATATTACGGAATGATGCAACGATCAGCATCAGAATGATCATCAGGCAGATATATCTCCATCTCTTCATACCGGCAGCTCTCCAGCTCGCTGAATCTGTTGATACATTCTATGCCGTTCCTTAGTAAAATACGTATGGAAATCAAATATATGTCCTGAAATATGATCAAAGATCGGCCTAAACAATTCCTGGTGAGGATGCTTATTGCGAACCACAGTAATTGGAATTATAATAAGATTGGACGGAAAGTATCTATTGAGAAAACGAAAATAAAAACGGAGGGAAGCAACATGAGATTCGGGGCTTTGGAGGCAGGAGGAACAAAGATGGTACTCGCCATCGGGAATGAACAGGGAGAAATACTGGAGCAGATCAGTATTCCGACAAAGGATCCGGCAGAGACGATACCGGAGATCCTTACGTTTTTTGAAGGTAAGGAAATCAAAGCCCTGGGAGTCGGTTCCTTCGGACCGGTTGACTTAAACCGCAGCTCGGATACCTATGGTTCCATCACCTCCACGCCGAAGCTTGCCTGGGCCGGTTATAATATCGTGGGTGCACTGAAGTCCGCTTTAATGCTTCCGATCGGTTTTGATACCGATGTGAATGCTGCGGTATTGGCAGAAGCAACCTGGGGAAGCTTACAGGGTCTGTCCTCCGGAGTCTATATCACCGTAGGTACCGGGATAGGAACCGGTATTTACCTGAACGGACAGCTGCTCCACGGCATGCTGCACCCTGAGGCAGGACATATCCTGTTAAGCAGACATCCCGAAGATGCCTTCGAAGGCGTATGCCCCTATCATCCGAACTGTATGGAGGGCTTAGCCTCCGGTCCATCCATGGAGAAGCGTTATCACAAAAAAGCCAAGGAGCTATCAGAAGCTTCCTTGGCTTGGGAAATCGAAGCCTATTATCTGGCACAGGGCATCGTAAATTATATTCTGACCTTATCCCCCCATAGAATCGTGTTGGGAGGTGGGATAATGAATCAGCAGCAGCTCTTCCCGCTGATCCGTTCCGAGGTCCGTACTTTGCTGAACGGTTATGTCCGTACCCCCGAGCTGGAGGATCTTGAGCACTATATCGTACCCTCTTCCTTAGGAGGAAAACAGGGCATCATGGGCTGCCTGAAACTCGCAGTAATGGAGCTTGGGACAGGGTTATGACTGTGCCGGGGTACTCTCCCCTGCCAGAATCGGAACAGCTTTCCCTGGTCCCAACCTTCATCCATGCGGTCCATCTTACCGTTTATTTCTCGGACATCCTGCGCCGCAGAACCATTGGAAGTATTCCTCCCTGCCGGTAATAATCCACATCAACCGCTGAATCAAACCGAACCAGGGCTTTAAACTGTATACTCCTTCCATCCGGAGTTTTTGCGGTCACGGTGATATGCTCCCTGGGTTTAACCGTATCGGACAGCTCAATGGTAAAGCTCTCCTCGCCGGTAAGTCCCAGACTTTCCGCTGATTGCCCTTCAAAAAACTGCAGCGGAAGAATGCCCATCATCACCAGATTGGACCGGTGGATCCTTTCGAAGCTCTCAGCTATGACCGCCTTGACCCCAAGAAGACTTGGCCCTTTGGCAGCCCAATCCCTGGAAGAACCCATACCATAATCCTTTCCTGCCAGAACCAATAAGCCGGTCCCCTGTTCCCGATAGTTCATACAGGCATCATAGATCGTCATTACCTCTCCGGTCGGCCAATAGGTGGTATATCCGCCTTCCGTTCCGGGAGCCAGCCGGTTCCGGATACGGATATTGGCGAAGGTTCCCCTCATCATCACCTCGTGATTTCCTCTTCGGGAACCGTAGGTATTAAAGTTTTTGCTTTCGATGCCCCGCTCAGACAGATATTTTCCTGCCGGTGTATTCCTGCCAATGGAGCCTGCCGGTGAGATATGATCCGTCGTGACAGAATCTCCGAATGAAGCCAATATTCTTAAATCCCTAAGCGGTTGTATCTTCTCACTATTCTTTTGCATCTCTGTGAAAAACGGAGGGTTACGGATATAGGTAGAGTCTTCCTCAAACTCATAGCTTTTGCCTCCCCTGACCTCGATGGTATTCCACATCTCGTTATTGCCATAGATTGCTTCATATTCCTTCGCGAATAATTCAGGCTTTACAAACTGCTCCTCCAGCTTCTTGATTTCTTCTCCAGTGGGCCAGATGTCCTTAAGATAAACCGCTTGTCCCTCTCCGTCATATCCGATCGGCTCCTTTAGCAGATCGATATTCATGGTACCCGCAAGGGCATAGGCCACCACAAGCGGAGGAGAGGCAAGGTAATTCGCCCTCACCTGGGAATGGATGCGGCCTTCAAAATTACGGTTTCCCGATAACACAGAGGTGACCAGCAGCTCCTTCTCCAGGACAGCAGCGCTTACCGGCTCCGGAAGCGGCCCGGAATTTCCGATACAGGTCGCACAGCCGTAGCCAATGGTCTGGAAGCCCAGCTGATCCAGATAATCCTGCAACCCCGCTGCTTTCAGATATCCGGTCACTACTTTGGAACCGGGCGCCAGGGAAGTCTTGACATGGGCGGGCACCGATAAGCCCCTCTTCACCGCATTCCTGGCTAAGATTCCTGCTCCGAGCATCACTGCGGGATTCGAGGTATTTGTACAGGAAGTTATGGAGGCGATGGCAACCGCGCCTGTCGTCATGACACTTTCCCTGCCATCTGCAAGCGATATTCTGGCTTCCTTCGATAATTCCTCCTCGCTCATGCCATGCCCCTGGTTACCGAGCGGTGCCGTAAGGGAACGAAGAAACTCCTCCTTCATACGGCTTAAGGGAATCAGATCCTGAGGCCGCTTAGGACCGGACAATGCGGTCTCTATGGTGGACAGATCCAGTTCAATCACTTCTGTATAGACAGGTTCCTGCATTTTATCCGAATAGAACAAGCCGTTCGCCTCCAGATATGCCCGCACTAACCCTATCTGTTCGTCTGTTCTGCCGGTCAGCTTCAGATAATTCAGTGCCTCCCCATCCACAGGAAAGAACCCGCAGGTCGCACCGTATTCCGGTGACATATTGGCTATGGTTGCACGGTCGGCAAGGGTAAGAGAATTGATACCCTCCCCGAAGTGCTCGACGAATTTACCGACTACCCCTTTCTTACGAAGCAGCTGCGTTACTCTGAGCGCCAGATCCGTTGCGGTTGCACCGACGGATAAGCTCCCAGTCAGCCGGACACCGATGACCTCAGGCAGAGGAAAATATGAGGGCTGCCCTAACATCCCGGCTTCTGCCTCGATTCCGCCGACTCCCCAGCCCAGTACTCCCAGTCCATTGATCATCGTCGTATGGGAATCGGTTCCGACCAGACTGTCGGGATAAACCGTCCTGACTCCCTGCTCCTCCCTGACCAGAACCACCTTCGCCAGATATTCCAGATTGACCTGATGAACGATTCCTGTTGCGGGCGGGACTACCGTCAGATGGTCAAAGGCATTCTGAGCCCATTTGAGGAAGCGGTACCGCTCACTGTTACGTTCAAATTCCAGCTTACTGTTTTCGGCTAAAGCCTCCGGGCTTCCGTACAGATCTACCTGGACTGAATGGTCGATCACCAGATCCACCGCCACCTCCGGATTGATCCGATCCAGCTTGTTCAGACCGGCTTCTGCCATAGCAGCTCTCATGGATGCCAGATCAAGAACAGCAGGTACTCCGGTAAAGTCCTGAAGGATGACCCTGGCAGGCTTAAAGGGTACCTCTTCCTCACTGCCCCTGGTCCCGGCCCAACTCGCAAGACTGCGGATATGCTCCTCAGTAATGATATGTCCGTCCCATTGCCTGAGTACGGACTCCAGCAGCACCTTGATAGAGTAAGGAAGGTTCCGGATATCAAAGCCCTCCCTTTCTAATGCAGAAAGATCATAATATTCATATTGCTGACCTTCATAATCCAAATACTTTCTGGTAAGGTCATGATAGCCACCTGTTCTTGTCATTTTGCCACCTCATTCATTTCTGTAGTTTATTTAAAGTATTTCCTATATGGTATCATAGTTTCAGCAGATATCATAGGTATCATTATCCATCAGGTTCTGAAATTATTCAGATACTCTGTGGCAGAACGGTTCATCTCATGGCAGAAGGCAGACATATATTTGCGGTTGCAGAAGGCTTTCAGATACTCCTTCATGTTCCTATCCGGTAGTCCTGCTTTCTCATGGCGGATCTGATGCATCCTGTCGTGGTCCTCCTTTTGGAGCCTCCGGTAGCGGTTTTCAAATACGATAAACTCCTTCTCGAAGCGGACCGGCTTCTTTCTCTCCTTCTGGCTCTCTTCGGGGTATCCGTAGAGGACCATGGCAGCCGGCATCACATAATCCGGCAGCTCGAGCAGCTCCCTTACCGTTTCACAATGTTCAATTATTTCGCCGATATAGCAGGACCCGATTCCAAAGGACTGTGCCGCCACAACAGTATTTTGGGCTGCAATAATGGCGTCGGCCTGGGCCAGCAAAATGTCTCCCGCACCAGGCTTTCGGGGGTTGCAGTCCTCATAGCAGAAGGCATCGTACCATCTCTGATAATCTGCCAGGAAGATCAGCACCATCGGTGCCTTGGCGATAAAAGGTTGATTGTCGCATATTACTGCCAGCTTGTCCTTCAACTCCTGATCCGTAATATTAAGTATGCTATAGAGCATCATGGCTCCGGCCGTTGGGGCTTCCATGGCTGCTCGTATTTTTTCCTCTCTGATTTCCTCAGTAATCAGCTTGTCCTCAAATACCCTGACTGATTTTCTGTCTCTGATCTGTTCCATTACCTCATTCATAGGCTACCTCCCAGATATATTGTTCCGCATAGGGCTTATACCCCTGCGAATTCCTCCAAAACTCTTATATAATTATCACCCTGTAATTCATAAATAATATAGCCCCAGCTTTCGTAACCGGTTTCCGAAATGATAATTTCATATAAACCATCACCGGTGATGTCAATTGCACTCATATACTCCGGACGGGAATTGATGAGAATCTCCTCCCCTTCCTCAATACCCAAAAACTCTGCCGAATAATCACTGGCTTCTCCCCTGTATGCCTCTTGAATTACTTTCATGCTTTTGTTATCCCGATACAACACATAGGAATAGCAGCCCGCGGCCGGGACCTCATAGTAAAACTGGTCCTGAAACTGCCAGGTACAGATGATATCCTCCTCATCTCCGTCCTGATCAAAATCAAAGCTGTAGCCCTCCAGATACCCTATCTCATACTCCGGATGTCCTATCTCTGTAAAATAGTCCGTAACCGCTTCCTCATAATAGCTATTCTCCGCACTGCGGGGCTTGACGGAAGCAAGCCTCTGATCCGAACCGATTGCAATGTTGTGAAGGAGTGGTGTTTCTTTCATCTCCAACATATAGAATCTTTCAAAATCAATATCCAGTTCAGGAGCACCTCCGGTTGCTACGCCCTGATAGTCCTGATTATAGAACAGCCGATAGGT
>JAEZJW010000002.1 GCA_023415595.1 Bacillota bacterium | reverse complement strand
TCCGTCCTCACCAATCAGGCGGATTTCTTTGTCCCTGATTTGTTCATTAATCATTAAATCGCTAATAGTACTGCACCTCCATAGGTTAAATCTACACTACCGTTTCCATTGCGGCTATAAGCCATATACCTTATTCCACACAAAAGCAGGTGGACAATTAAGATTATCCACCTGCAGATTCATAACATAAATTATCTCATCGAATGAAATAACAACGTGATTCTGATGTATTTACCCGTTCGCAGTATTATTACCTTACGCTGAGGGTGAGAGATGGATACTCTTCTTTCACTTGTGAACCTGATAGCTATTCACAGCAAACCGATTATATCATGTTAGGTTTCCTATGTCAAGAAATAATTACTTCTTATAGGCCACATCCAGAACCTTTGAAACAGCGGTTCCGATTACGAAGCAAGTTCCTGCCTCAACCAGTGCATTTACTCCTACGGCTGCTATGATAAATGCAAGGACATTGGTGGCCCCTGTTCCGGCTACGATATCTTTACTAAACGTAGCATTATTGTAAAAGAATAATACCAGCGTTCCCATAAAAAGCACGGTATTGAGTAACGGGCCGGCTAAATTTGTAACCGCAAACGCAATGTTTTTCTTCTTATCTATTTTCTTCATGCCAAGAAATATCAGGCCCGCCAGCCATCCCATCAATATCCGGGGCACCATACAGAGAATAAAGGTGAGTACCGGATTAATACCAAACAGAAATACTCCGAAGGGATCCAAGCCAAAACACCGGATAAAGCTTGTTAAACCGAATACTCCTCCCAGGATGGCTCCGCTTAACGGTCCCATGAAAATAGCTCCTACTGTTACAGGAATTCCGAGTAAGGTAATTGCTATTCCTGTTACCTGAATATAGCCGAGGGGAGTGAGATTCATAATTGCTATAATTGCAGTAAAAAGTGCCAGCTGTACCAGTTTAATGGTACGATGATTTGTTGTAACCATATCTTTCCTCCTATTCATTCTAACGTAATATCATTACTGTTAGTATTGGATTCAGACAGTCATTTCATGATAAAAAAAACACCAACTATATTCAGCCATAAGTAAATGGATGAATTCATAGCGGCGCTCTGATATCGAACCAAATGAAACGAAACCTCTTAGTTCCTGCCGTTATGGTCAAGACTATCCATATCCTGGTTTTAATTGCTGATTACGGCAAACATCTCTGCGACTGCCGCATTCATATCAAAGAACATTTTCTTCCTACGGTCCTGCGGATTCACTTTTCGTCTCCCAAGAGAGTACGTTAGCTGTGCCTGAAGATGGACCGAATGTTCCAATGTCTTTCTATGATGATATTATATTACTCGTTTTTTTATGAAAATTCAAGTAAAATTATTTTTATTCATTGTGGCCGCTTCCGACGGTCTTCCTGTTGATGAAATATAAGAAAGTCACCATAGCAAGCAGACCTGCAACGGTTGAAAGAATAAAAAATGCTGTTTTGTTAGGAACCCATACTACAATAAAGGAAGCTCCATTCACCGCCATATGAAGGAGAATGGAAGCAGTCAAAGATCGGAACCTTCGGGCAACATATCCGAACAGAAGGCCTACGCCGAAGGCATAGACACCCTGAATAATATTCCAATGATAGATGCCGAAGGTGGCAGCCTGTATAAGATTGGCTCCGTAAAACGGTATAGCCTCACGAAGCTTCGCAAGCATAACCCCACGGAAAATCAATTCCTCCGTAATGGGTGCTATGATGACCACATACAGAAGAACCACATTAATATTATGGTTTAAAATAGAGTCTACTACCTGCTTGTAGTCCCGGAACAGCTGATGTAAGAAGGGTTGAAGAAGACTCATCATGCCGGAAATGGCAAACTGGGCTGCAACTCCTAAGCCTATCAGCAGCAGGATACTTTTGACTTGAAACACCTGTCTTGGCAATACAAGCTTATAGTAATGAACGGTATTCGCATACCAAAAGAAAAAAATCATCCCGCACAGGAAGGCCGCTATTGCGCCTATATAATATACAGATATATCCCACAGGTCTGAGCCCGTGGCAATCTTAATTCCGAACTGCAGTAAAATAATCAGGGAATACTGCATCAGCATAGCCGCAAAAAAAGGAAGAATCCCCTGGATCAGTCCGATCAATCTCTTCATATCTAACCTCATTTCTAGTCTCAAATCCGTATTGTTTCAATATTAATACATGTCTATCAGCTATTATATTCCGAAGAGTGCATCCTACGCAAGTATCAATACAACAAGTATCCTTCAATACAGCAAATAACATCCCATATGAATACATCATTCCAGTCTATAGGAAAGAGTTTCACCTGCGAACTCTCGCATCTAAATAGGAAAGGGTGCCGGAACAATCGCGCTCAGAGAATATATTCCCTGTACCCGGTTATTCACAGCACCCTTTAAATCATTTCTTCTAGCCTAAAATTACCTCGGCCTCGTGAAGCTTCTTATCTCCGAACAGCGGAAGGATATTACCCTTCACTTCTTTCCCGTCCACAGTAAGCTTAGCTACACCGGTGGATACATGGTTCGGATTCTTGACTGTAATCTTATATACATCGCCACGGAATTCTCTGGTAATCGTAAAGCCATTCCAGGCCTTCGGTATGGAAGGGTCAATCCGTAAGCCGTCATACTCCGGCTTCACACCAAGGATATACTGGGAGATCGCTACGAAATTCCAGGAGGCAGTACCGGTCAGCCAGGAATTCTTCGCCTCACCGAACCGCTTTGCATCCTTACCTGCCACCATCTGGGAATATACATAGGGCTCCAGGCGGTGGATCTCGGAATATTCCTCTGTATAAGCAGGTGCTATTCTTGAGTAATAATCAAAGGCTTTATCTCCTCTGCCTACCAATGCTTCCGCTGCCATGATCCATGCATTGTTATGGCAGAAGATACCGGCATTTTCTTTATAACCGGCCGGATAGGTGGAGATTTCACCGTACACAACATAATATTTGGTGAAGGCAGGATTCTGAAGCACCAGACCATACTTGGTACCCAGCCGTTCTTCTACGGCATCCAGAGCTTGCAGGGCTTTCCCATCCTCTGTGCCGCAGTTACCCATGATACAGATACCCTGGGATTCAATGAAGATCTTGCCTTCTTCATTCTCATTGCTGCCGATCTTTCTGCCAAAGTCATCATAGGCCCTGACAAACCAGCTGCCGTCCCAACCATGCTTCATTACAGTTTCACGCATCTTCTTCACTTCTTTATCCGCACGGGCAGCTTCCTCAGACTTTCCGATCTTATTCAGAAGCTGTACATATTCGTCCCCGATATAGCAGAACATTCCTGCGATAAATACGGATTCTGCCACCTTACCATCCTTACTGGTGGAGGTCTGGAAGGATTCTCCCGGCTCTGTAGAGAAACAATTTAAGTTCAGACAGTCGTTCCAGTCCGCACGGCCAATCAGCGGAAGACCATGAGGTCCGAGATTATTAATAACATGGTCGAAGGAACGCTTTAAGTGATCCAGTAACGGAGTACTGGTTGATTCATCGTTATCAAACGGTGTCATGACATCCAGGACCTGATAATCCCCGGTTTCCTTAATATATGCCACTACAGCAAGGGTCAGCCACATAGGATCGTCATTAAAGTTACCGCCGATCTCATCGTTGCCCTTCTTAGTAAGCGGCTGATACTGATGATAAGCACCACCATCCTGCAGCTGGGTAGAGGCTAGATCAATGATCCTCTCTCTGGCACGATCCGGAATCTGGTGAACAAAACCCAGCAGGTCCTGATTGGAATCACGGAAGCCCATGCCACGGCCGATACCGGATTCAAAATAGGACGCACTTCTGGACAGATTAAAGGTAACCATACACTGATACTGGTTCCAGATATTCACCATACGGTTCAGCTTATCATCTGCAGAGCTGACTGTATATTTGGAAAGAAGCTTATCCCAGTACTGGGCAAGCTCATCAAAGGCACGGTCCACTGCCTCTGTAGTAGAGAAGGCTGCAATCATGTCCTCTGCTTTCTTCTTATTAATAATGTTTTTGCTTTCCCATTTCTCTTCGAATGCATTCTCGACATAACCTAGCAGGAAGATATACTCCTTGGACTCTCCGGGCTGCAGCTCCACATTCAGACAATGGGAGGCAATCGGATGCCAGCCGTCTGCGACTGAATTATTTGCCTTACCTGCATAAACTGCCTCGGGATTCTCAAAACCGTTATAGGTTCCCATGAAGCTTTCACGGTCAGAGTCAAAGCCCTCAACCGGTGCATTCACTGAGAAGAACGCATAATGGTTTCTTCTCTCCTTATATTCGGTCTTATGATAGATGACAGAGCCCTTGACTTCCACTTCTCCGGTGCTGTAATTTCTCTGGAAATTCGTCATATCATCCAGGGCATTCCATAAGCACCATTCCACGAAGGAGAACAGCTTGACCTGTTTCTTGCCGCCGGAAGTATTCTTTACTACAACTCTGTGTACTTCGGCATTCGTATCCATCGGAACAAAAAATGTGATATCGGTTGCTACTCCTCCCCGCTCCCCGGAAATCTTCGTATAACCCATACCATGTCTGCATTCGTAG
>JAEZJW010000182.1 GCA_023415595.1 Bacillota bacterium | reverse complement strand
AGCTTTCGGACAGGATGGATAATTCATCATGATTGTCACAGGTTGTCCTCGCTGTAAAATCTCCCTTAGCAACCATAGCTGTCTTATCGCATAACATCCTGATCGGCTTTGTAATACTGTCTGTCACTAGAATATTCACGAGAACGGATGCGGCAATAATGGAGGATAATGCCACAATAATCGTCACAATAACTTCTGTTACCTGCTTATTCAGACTCTGCCTTATCACTTCGAGATTTTGGGTCTCATAATATATGAAATATTGAATTTCTTCCTGAAACAGCTCAGTAAGAATATAGATATTCGATTCCAGCATCTCGATATTTTCTTCATAGTGGCCTGACTGCTTCAGATTATCCCGTATTTCATTAATTCTGTCCTCAAGGGTATCCAGATTGAGCAATATACGTTTGATCCAATCCAGACTTTCTCTGCTCGAGGTTATCTTCTGCAGATAGGTAAAATTATCTCTTGCTGCATCTATCAGCTTGTACGGATTTTTTAAATCGATATTATTGTCTATGGACTCAAAGGTTTCTGCTTCTACCACGATCTTGTACATGCTTTCGTCCATTTCCTCTTTAAAATTGAGGTTATAATTGTTCGCCGAAGTAATCCTTCGCAGGATTTCGTCATATGCCGTACTGTAATTGTGCAGGGCCGCTATCTGGTAAACCGAGAGAATGATCATCGGCAGGATGATGATAGCTGCTACCATGAAGAGCTTCCGCCTTAAGGGATATTTAATTGGTTTTCCGAAAGTATCGTTCATCGTTCGTCACCTAAACCTAATTGCCTATATTCAGACGGTGTACAGTTCTGTGTCTTTTTAAATATGTAACTGAAATAATGAGAGTCCAGATACCCTACCAGATACCCGATCTCCGTAATCTTTCTGCCCGAGCATCTAAGGTATTCCTTTGCCTTCTCCATACGGATATCTGTTAGATACTCAATAAAGGTCATCCCGGTTTCCTGGTTGAAAAGAGAGCTGAAATAATTGGGGCTGACATTCACTGTAGATGCCACTTTATCGAGAGTCAGATCACTGGTTGCCAAGTTCAGACGCATGTAGTCCTTTGCCTTATCGATTAGACCGGAATATCTTTTCTGGCTGTTCTTGTTCCGCAGATCAATTGCTTCGCTTAGGATTGATTTATAGAATTTTGAGCAGTCCTCAAGGCTTGATAGCTGATCTGTGATACTATTCATGCTCTTAAGGCTGCTGTCTATCTTATCCTTCGGATACTTGAGCGCTTTCAGGAATTTCATGATCGCTGAATATCCATCCATGATGATATAATGCCGGAAAATAGTTGAGCTCATCGCATTGGAACCGAAGCCATCAAAATATCTGTCTACGAATTCATCCACGTCATGCAGAGTACCTCTCTTCAGGAAATCCTCCAACAGGTTTCTGTCAAGCTTCTCAAGTCCCAGTTCACTGACATTAATCTGATTTCCTATCTGATCCTTAAAATTAAGTACATCGTTATAAGCTAAAAACTGATCCCCACTCTCAAAATAGCGGAGGGAGAATGCTTTGTTGGCATCAAGATAGGACTGCTGTAAGTCGCGGACACGATGAACACACCGGCCAATTCCGCCAAAATAGTGTACCCTTTTATCGCAGATCCGAATTAGCAGATTACAAAGTTCACTGGTCAATGCATTAATCTGTAGTTCATTTTCGCCCAGAAGGATAAATGCCCAGCCATCCATGCCCCGTTCAAACACCTTTACATCAGGAAAACTCCTTAGTGCCTCCGTCATATTAGCTTCACATTGTACTATTTCATTAGAATATTCGTACATATCCTCCTGTACTTTAAACTGAAACAGCAGCACGCAAAAAACACTTGCAACCATATTGATTCCAAGTTCCTCTTCCTGTTCAAGGATCTGTGATAGAGACATTTTTCCGCTTACTAAAGCATTGAAAAAGTCCTTTCTTTTCTCGCCCTGATTCTGATAGACCAAAAATTGATATTGTTCCAGAATCTGTTTTTCTTTCCGTTCCTTTTCAATTGCAGCAGCAGCATTCTTAACCGCAGCTACCAGCTTCGCAGAGGTTACCGGTTTCAGCAGATATTCGCTGACACCAATATCAATTGCCTGCTGTGCATATCCGAAATCACTGTATCCGCTGATAATGATGATTTTCAGCTGTGGTATCTCTTTTTTTATTAATTTACTTAACTCAAGTCCGTCCATGAAAGGCATTTTAATATCCGTAATCAGAATATCCGGCTGTTCTCTGAGAATCATCGGAAAGGCAAGTTCCCCGTCACTCTCGTCACCGACAATTTTAAAGCCCTCTTCTTCCCACGGAATATTATTCTTAATACCTTCTCTTATTACGATTTCATCTTCCACTATAAAAACCTTATACATAAATCCCCCCGAAAATATCATGAAAAATATTTTACATTTAGTATCCTTCTGCATTTATCATCAGGTCGGCTGTAGAAAGTTTCATATGGTTTTGCAGGAATCACTGTTTATATGCTATATCATACCATAAAATAAGCTATTACTCTCTAAATATTTTCTGCATGGGTCTGCCCTTCGCCAGCTCATCAATTAATTTATCCAAATAGCGCATCCGTCTCATTGTTTCATCTTCTATTTCCTCCACCCGATATCCGCAAATGACTCCTTTAATGAGGGAAGCCTTCGGATTAATCTGTGGTGCCTGCTGAAAGAAGGTTTCCAGGTCCACATCACTCTTAAGCTGCTGTTGTAAAGAAGCTTCATCATAACCGGTAAGCCAATAAATGATATCATTGACTTCCTGAACAGATCTTCCTTTCTTCTCTGCTTTTTGGACATAGAGCGGATAGACACTTGAAAAAGGCATTGTAAAAACTCGCGGTTTCTGCATAAATGATTCTCCTTTGCTTATTTTCTATTTAGTCTTTAGCCATCCGAGTACAGCTTCAAGATTTTCCTCTTTGACACCATCAAAACCGTTTTCTATGACAGAGATCGCTTCTACGGTTCTCTCATCCTTATCCTTACGGCTTTTCAGCATTTTTACAAACATGGACAACATGATTTTATCCTTTCCTTTCAGCTCTTTCAAAGGATAACATCCGCCACGCAGATAAAAAAACGGTAATTTATCAAGCTGGTTCCTGGCGATCACAGTTTCGGTATCGGGCTCAGCAGTTCGACCTGTACCGGAACCGCACACAGCTACGACATTATATTTTTTCAATTTAGAAAGTCCTTGAATCTTCCCGACCTTCATCCAGCCAAGAAAAATGATTTCCTCGTTTAACTTTAATTTTGAAAATTCCTTTACACGATAAGCCTTCAGTTTCGTCTTCGCAGCGAGCATATCGGCGTACTTTTTCGTAAAGCCTGTTTTAGATTCATAAACAATGATCATTCTTCAATCTCCTTCAAATATAACATAATTAATCAATAACTACCCCTGCGACTAACTTCGTTTTATACCAGTACAATTATTATGTACCTTTTCATGGAATAAGTCCAGCCAAAAATCACTTACCTCATACGCCTAAGCTCAGAAACGAAAACGTTTGACGAAAGCCATTTTCCCATGTTACAATTGCCGAAAATTATGTTAACGAAAGCTGGCAGACGAATGAAATCACTCGATAAAACGAAGCCTTGCAAGAACACAAAAACGGGATTTTTTAAGAATTTTCACCTTGAACGTGACTTTAATCTGTTTCTCATAGCAGGTCTATTCGCCGGAGTAGGGTCAGGCATTAACACCTCAATCTTCAACAATTACTTAAGCGATGTATATAAACTGTCCGAGGATGTCCGGGGTTTCCTTGAAGTGCCGAGAGAGGTGCCGGGCTTTTGCATTATGGTAATACTGGCGGTGCTAAGTTTTCTTGGTGATATACGGATCGCAATAATCGGAATGGCAGCTGCAGGATTCGGGATGCTTGGTCTCGGTTTGCTTTCGCCAACCTTTGCTGTTATGATTATTTGGATGATGATGTTCAGCCTGGGTACACATATGTTCATGCCCGTCTCTCCATCGATCGGCATGTCCCTGTCCAAACAGGAAGCCTTTGGAGCCAGGCTTGGTACGGTCAGTGCCTTTGGCCTCACAGGGAGCATCCTCGCCTACCTTTTTATCTTTTTAGGTTTTAATTATTTACATATGACCTATCAGTTCGCTTATATCACCGGTGCTATTTTCTATGTGTTCGCGGCTTTTGCAATCGGGCTGATGAAGAAAGGAAGTCCCGAGGTAAGAAAAGTCCGTTTTGTTTTTAGGAAACGTTATTCTCTCTTTTACATACTAGCCGTTATCAGTGGCGCCAGAAATCAGATTTTTCTAACCTTTGCTCCCTGGGTGCTGATAAAGGTGTTCGCTGTAAAGCCTCAGCTGTTTGCTATCCTGGGGATAGTGGTTGCCCTCGTCAGTATCGGTACACGGAAGATGATTGGTAAATTGATCGACGTCCGGGGTGAACGGTTCGTCCTGACTACGGAAGCTGCTCTTTTATTTGCTATTTGTCTTGGTTATGCCTTCTCTGAAAGGATTTTCCCTGCCGGTATTGCTGTGGCAATCATAGCCGCCTGCTATATCATCGATAACTCCATGTCCGCAGTTGAAATGGCACGTTCAACCTATGTACGTAAAATAGCCCTGGATCCTTCCGATGTGACTCCGACGTTATCTACAGGTGTCAGTCTTCAGCACATCGCCTCAATGCTGATCCCGGTCTTCGGTGGTCTATTATGGATGACTGTGGGATATCCGGCTGTATTCATTGCCGCAGCCGTGATTGCTTTCCTCAACCTGATGCTCTCCAGTAAAATTAAGATCTAGGTTCTTTATCATACGCTTAGGTATCCAATCATAAGTTCAACATCTCCATTAGGGATAAATTTGCAAGGATATCGTAACCATTATTTTGTCCACCGGGCTTAACAACCACTGTTCCCATGTCCGTGATTTGGCCCAAACCAATGCCTTCAGGGAAATTATGGTCAACAATAACCTGATTACACCCCCTGGGTGGTATAATTTCCAGCCTCGACCGAAGCGTATCCAGTATCCTTTGTTGTTCAGTGCCAGAAAGATGATCGTTTAGTCTAGATATATTATACCAGAACGGATCAATTTGAAGGCCGTTATATCCAAAAGCCAATTGTGCTGTTTCAATCGTTCTGCAATAAGGACTTACCTGGATTGGATAGCAAACCGGAATTCCTGAATTACGCAGCTTTTGCCCATAGCAAATTGCTTGTCTTTTCCCCATTTCAGATAAATTCCTTTGTGTACAGCAATATAGAAAATTTAAGTTTGGCAGATCCTCTCCTATGGTGGCTTCACCATGTCTGACATAGAGTATATTTCCACCCCTTCTTAAGATATCCAGTAGTGATTCATTCATATTACATTATCCTTCTTTGTATTCTTTCGATAATAGTCTATGAATATCCTCTGAGAGATGTAACTTCCCAATTAGCAATATGTGAAATTATCCATTAAAGCCAGGCAGATGCTCTGCATGCTATTCACATAACTCCATCAGCTTTTTTACTGTATTGGAATTTCTGATCGTAATATGATGATAGACACTTTTCATCCCAACTATTTTAGACCATCTTGTCCGTGAAAAGGTCTTGTTTGGTGCTGACCAAAATATAACTCTTCCAAAACTGCCGACCTTCTCATATTCAGGCTTACAATCTCCTACTTCCCTCACTACCTCCTCCACAGTAACCGGGGGTATAACAAAAATAGCATTATGTCTTGATTCCTGATCAGCGTCCCACCAATCCGGAGCATTGCTTATAGCCTCCTGTAATTCTTCAATAGAGATGATCATCACTGAAAGCTTCAGCTTGAAGGCTTCCAAAAGCAAGGCTTCTATAGAAGCTTTTAATGACTCAATATCCGAATTTTGACTTTTAAAAATAATATTTCCACTGTTGATATAAGTTACCACCTCCTGAAAACCGTTTTGTTCCAGAAGTTTTTTAAGTTCCTTCATCGACACTTTATTATTTCCACCAACATTGATGCCTCGAAGTAAAACAATATACTTATTCACGTATCCACCGTCCTTTTCTAAACACAGCTATTCTTATAATATTTTTTCTAGGATTCCATTCAGCAATTGACCCAGATATTGAAATTACCATCCTCCTGCCTCACGGGTAAGAATGTCTTCTGGCCAAAAACCGGGTTACTTGAATAATACTTACATATATAATACAATAGGAAAAGAGATACACCAAGCCGTAGTTTGCGGCGAGAGGGAGAAAATTATGTTTGATACAGAAACAAATAAAGGAACTGCAACAACTGATTCACGCCCCAGAGTTATCGTTACAAGCGACGGTGAATTCGATGATGAGAATTCCCTCATACATCTCTTACTGTATGCAAATGAAATCGATATAGCGGGTATTGTTCAAACAAGCTCTTATTACCATTGGAAAGGCAGTCCAAATGGAACAGAAAGCAGATATGGCTCCGGAAAAGCAGCACTGAGATGGCCCGGTTCCTCATGGATGTTTAAAATAATTGACGCTTACGAAAAAGTATATCCAAATTTAAAGGTACACAACCTTAACTATCCTTCACCGGATCACTTAAGAAGCGTAACGAAAGTTGGTAATGTTGGTTACGAAGGAGAAATGGACGGCCCAACCGATGGCTCGAACCTCATAAAGGAATATATTTTAGATAGCGATCCCAGACCTTTGTTTATTGAGTTTTGGGGTGGACCTAATACCTGTGCCATGGCATTGAAGCAAATCGAGGAGGAATATAAAAACACACCCAAATGGGATGAGATCTATCTTAAGGTTGGTAATAAAGTCATATTTACTGCCTGCAGCAAACAGGATAGAACCTATGACGAATATATCTCAAAAAGCTGGCCCAATCTGCCACTGATCGATGCGGATTCTCAGATTTCCTATGGTTATCTGACAAAAGGTCAGGGTTCGGAGGAAATGAGAAAAACATTATCTTCCTCCTGGATGTATCAGAATATCGAAAAAGGGCACGGACCTTTACTTGATCTGTACGTAACCTGGGGTGATGGCACCTATCTTCCTTATGAGCCGCCCATGTATCAGTTCGGCTGTAATGATGACCTCCTTCACAATACTGATTGGTGGGGCAAGCTTGCATATGACAGGTATGACTTTCTGTCAGAGGGAGATTCACCGACATTTTTTCATCTTCTTGATACCGGTCTCAGAGCGACTACCCTGGAGGAGTTTACTTATGGAGGTTATTCCGGAAGATATGGGCGAAACTCCATAACCGAGGCAGATCCCAATACCTGGACAATACTAGACGACCACGGCCAACACTCCATACAAAAATGGATCCCGGATATTCAGCATGATTTTGCTGCCCGTGCGGATTGGTGCATTACACCAGATTTCAAAGACGCAAACCACAGACCGGACCTTAAGATCAGGGAAGGCTTAAGCCTCGCAGCAAAACCGGGTGAAGCGATTGAGTTGAATGCAGAAGCCTCGGATCCTGACGGCGACCATGTATCTGTGAGCTGGTGGCATTATGCAGAAGCCGGTTCCTATAAGGCCGCTGCTCCTATCTCTCTAAAGTGTGATCAAACCAATACGGTATCCTTTCTCGTTCCTCTGGATGCAAATAATGGTGATACGATACACATTCTTGCGAGGGCCATGGATGATGGTGAGCATAATCTTGTTTATTATCAGCGTATCATCATCACAGTTAGTTAAAAATAAGGGCAGAACCTAATTATAGTTTCTGCCCTTTCTCTCTATGCATCTATATAATTATCTGGCCGCAAGTTCCCTGTCAAGGATATATAAACCGTTCCAATGGCCACCAATTCTTTCTAATCTTTCTACAAGAACACCAAAGGTATCCTCCTCTTCAATCTGTTCGTCCACGAACCATGTAAGAAGATTAAGTACTCTTTGGTCCGCTTCTTCTCTGGCCTCCTTCACTAAAGCATGAATGTGTGCTGTTACTTCTTTTTCATGCTCCAGAGCTTTCTTAAACACATCGTCAATTGAATCGAATTTACCGTCCCCCGGATCTAATGGACGATATTTTACGCCGTAGCCTGTATCCTGCAGGAATCTCTTGATCTTTTCTGCATGCTCCATTTCTTCCTTTACCTGTACGTCTATAAAATGTGTCATACCCTTCATATTCTGCTTATCTAAATATGCAGACATAGCTGCATAAATGTAAGCAGACTCCAGTTCAAAATTCATTTGTTCATTTAAATTATCATATAATTTGCTCATGTAAAATATCCTCCTCTATAATATTAGTAATAGTTCCTGTTTCTATTATTACACATCTAAGAAATTTTTGCAATAGATTTTTTAAATAAAAACAAATTATTCCTGCATGTAAACCCCAATCACCGCCTTAGCCTTCTGAATGAGTTTTTCTCTCACGGCTTGCGGTTCAAGGCACTCACAGGACTCTCCAAGTGAGAGCAGGAAGCGTATGCCAATGTCGCCATCTAATATGGGGATTCTCGCAATATTTTTACCATCTTCATACCATACGTCAATATCGTTGAAGTAGCTTAAAATCTGACCTTTAAACGTATCATCAAATCGGATTGTCACCATAACTATCGGCATTTCTTGGTCAATCTCTTTGCTTAGTGCAGCAAAATCAATATCCCTCGATGTAAACGTCCGCTCTGAGACTATAAGGTTACGTATGCGGGAAAACCGAAAAGTACGCAGTTCCTGACGTAAGAGGCAGAAGCCCTGCAGATACCAGCTGTTGCTCTTGTGCAGCAGACGGTATGGCTCGACTTCCCGGAATGAAAGGTCACCCTTGCTGTCGGAATAATCAAAATTAAGAATCTTCTGTTCGGTAATCGCTGAATTGATGGTTTGCAGATAACCCTCCCGGGTCATGTCCTTTTGCCAAGGGCTGAGGTCAATGGTGATTCGGCTTGTGAGTTCGTCGAATTCGCTTTGTTTATCTTTTGGGATAATCGCTTTTAATTTACTCAAAGCCTGCTTTGTTTCTTTGCTATCCAGTATGGAATGTACACCGGATAGCCCAATGAAAAGAGTTGTCAGGTCCGTCTCGGAAAACAAACGTTTATCCACCTTAAACTCCTCCATAATACCGATACCGCCATTCATACCGGGATAGGCGACAATGGGTATCCCCGCTTCATTTATGATATCGATATCTCGGTATATTGTACGCTTGGACACCTCAAACATACGCGCTAGCTCAGCAGCGCTTATTGTTCTGCGCTCCAGGAGCAGCATGATGATGGAGATCAGCCGGTTCATTTTCATATTACATCAGTCCTTAATCAAGTTTTATTATTTAGTATATAATGTTGACATACAGTTGTCAACTTTCGTGGGGTATACTAATCCTATCACAAATAGAAAGGAGTGTTTTCAATGTCATTAAGCGCGTATCTCAGATTCAACGGTAACTGTCGCCAAGCTGTAGAATATTACTCAGAGGTTTTTGGCTGCCAAAAGCAGAACATCATGACCTTTGGACAATTCCATAATGCTTCAGACTTTCCCATGCCCGAAGAAGTTAAAAATCATGTAATGCACACCTTCTTAAGCATTGAAGGACATGATCTTATGTTCTCCGATTGCCCGCCGGGTATGCCCATTACTCAAGGTGATAATTTTAGCCTTGCTTACAATGTGAAGGACAAAGATAAAATTACTCGCATTTTTAATCGTCTTAAATCCGACGGCGGACAAGTAATCATGGATCTTCAACAAACAGTTTGGAGCGACTGCTACGGGGCTGTCATCGATAAGTTCGGTATCACCTGGCAGTTCACCCGTGACACTGAGAATAATATTTGATATAAAAGTAATTAGCCGCTCGAATGAGCGGCTAATATCATAAAATCATATATTACATTGACCGAATGTCATGTTATATTCATTCCCACTTATTCCTGCTGAGGAAATGTGTCATCAGCATACATTACTTCCCACTGATGTCCATCCGGATCCGAGAAACGGTCATAATACATCCAGCCTTCATCGGCCGGTTCCAGATAGCGAGTTGCACCATTTTCAAGTGCAATCCTCATGATCTCATCAACATCGGACCGGCTTCCCACATCAATTGCCAGAAGCACCTGGGTAGTAGATCCGTCTGTAATCGGGCGGTTGGTAAATGTGCTGAAATACTCATGTTTAATCAACATGGCATATGTATTACCTTCGTTCAAAATCAAACAGAGTGCTTTGTCGTCGCTGAAGAGCTCATTAAAACCAAAGCCCAGTTTGGTCCAGAAGCTTCTGGTTTTATCCAAATCGTTTACAGGTAGGTTAATATAGATTGATTTGATATTTCTATAATTACTCATTAAAATGCCTCCTTTACCATTGTAACCAACATATACAATAGGCCATCCTTGTTACCACAACCCTGTGTCTAAAACAAAACATCTGAAGCATTATTAACTATTGTTAACTTGAAACAAATGTATGTATTAAGATAATACCATAAATTCCAGTTTTATTCAATTGTATTTTATACAATTTTTAATACCCGGAATTTTGAATGCAATATTCAGCCAATTTTAGCACAAATAAAATCAACCCTGGCACCAAGTCCAGGGCTGATCATCAAAATTTTTATTTTATACGGTTTATACTTTTATGATACAGATCAAAAGCTACCGCTGTTATCAGTGAACTTATACTCGCAGCCAACAAAAACATTCCCATAATGAATCTTCCTAAATCCTCAAAGCCTTCGGTTGAAGCACTTTGCATGGTAATAAAATTGTATATCATTAAGGAAGCTAATATCATAACCGGAATATATTTCATATACCTTTTCTTACTAAACATTCGGTTTAGCAAGAAGGTAACCAGAAATGAAGCAATGAGTATTAACAACATAATCAGACCTAATCTCATAAAAACCCTCCTTTATTTTATATATCATTAGACGCATAAAATAGTTGTCCGGTTCCCTAGTTCCTAAATATATCAGGCAGTATATCATAGATGTACTGATTAACCCAATGCCAGGCATGTACACCCTCTTCACATTCAATAAAATAGAAATTACCATTCCTCGTATCCGATGAATAGATAAAGCTGTCGGATAATTCTTTCATACAATCCATCTGAGGCTTCATGTTCGGATAAGCAATATCCTGTTTACCGGTAGCACAGAGTAAGTAGTAATTCTCAGGAGTATAACCCGCATCTTCTGCAACCTTTGCCAGGTATTCAGCTGTTTCTTTTGCCATTTTGCCTTCCGCCTTCTGAGCTAATGCCCAACAGTCACCACTTAAGGGTATAAAGTATTTGAAATAATCAAGACAATTTATATATACGTACCAGGTAGTTACCGAGCCCATAGAAAATCCTCCAAAGGCTCTATGTTCACGGGAGGCTTTCAAATCCTCCTTATCAGCGGAAGCTGCATAGGTATGATATTTCGTTTCTATCATCGGTATTATGTCATTCATTAATTCGTCATGAAAATATTCGGTTTCCACAATAGGAAGCGGATGATTAACATTTGCCACAAAAGATCGTGCAGGATCGTTCTTCAAGTTATTTTTCACACCATAAAAGGTAGGTGTAACAACGATAAGTGGTTCCATATCTCCATTAGCGATCATATGATCCAAGATGTTCTTTAGCTCTCTGTTTTCTCCGGGACCGCCAAATAAGAGATTTTCATCCTCTCCACCGCCATGCATCAAATATAAAACATTATACCTTCTGTTCGAATCAGCTGCGTTATAGCAATAAGGAAGATAAACATTCAAATGCTTCGTATCGCCACTTTCCAAATTTGGTACATGATATCGTAAGCTTTCGATGATACCTTTTTTTTCATTTTCGATTCTGTATTCCTCCGGAACCGCTCTAAATTCTTTATTCTTACTAAAAGCATCTGTTAATTTCTTAATTTCTTTCGCCATACAATTCTCCTTTACTTTACAAAAAGGATCAGAGACCAATTTTCCGGAAGCCCACTCTATCCTACCATTATTTTGCAGATAAGGTTTAAGCTTGCGCTGCAGGGAGGTGTCCTCCGGTAATTCCTCTATGGGAATATCTCTGCTTCCATAAACCCAATCCATAAACCCTAAGCTATCCTCCGTATGATCAATATCAAACCATCTCTGGAATTGCAGGATTCTTGAGTTATCAGGCAAAACATACTTTAATGACGGTGCAAGTAACCATGAACTGCAAACCATATCACTTCCAATAAAATCCGGATAATACTTCTCAAAAAAATCTAATGCTTCTAAGTAGGATTCGCGTAGCTTACCCATTGTCAAATCAGCATCCGCCGGAATATGCAAATCAATCAGACGCTTACCATTAACAATTTTCATTTCATATTCAAGCTCCCCAATTCGATATTCTACCATTGATATTTGACGAACTGCCCACCATGCCCAGACATAACGGTAACATCCGTGTCTATCCTTATGGTCCCGGAGAAATCTGGTGAAAAATTTCATCGTAGCGATAAATATATCTTTCGATATGCCAAGTTTCTCGTATTGATCATAAACAACACAAGCACACTTTAACTGACAGGTTAATATTTTCATTCCATCCTCATCAGATTCTAACTGGCATTTCATGCGTTCAAGCGCACCCTCCCATCCTTCCGGGTGCATCATTTGCGCGAGCTCTTCGTTCATAGTATTAAAATCTATATTTTTCTCGCACTCAAGTATCTTCTCCTGCACTTCATATGGTATCTCCAGCATGTTACAAAGCTCAATTAATTTCATACATTTACTTCCTCCAATTGATGTCAGCTGAGTCTGCTCTCTGACCTTCATTACTAAAATAATCTAAAACTCTCAAAGCACGCAGCGTATTCCAACGGCTGCTCGAACCTTCCTGTTCCAGTTCAAAAGAAATGCGGTCTTGATGCGGGTTCTCAAGCAGCCACCTTCCATTTTGCTGCTGCTTCATCGCCACTAGTTCTATCGCCTCCAAAATTCTATCATCAGGGGGTGTATTGGAACTTCGCAAATAATCAAGACCCCGAAGGATATCATAATGATAGGTCGTCGGATATGAGAAGAGTGTCCAACTGCTGTCAATTACTTTGCCTGTTGACCGGGTTCTGAACATACCCCGATTCATAAGATATTCCTGTCCACGAGAACGAGCCTCCGTCACCGCAGAGTCGGCGCCATGAAACCTTTCATATTCCAATAGCCCTTCTAAAACGCATATCGTGCTATGAAAGGAAGAATGCTTGCTTGGTGGAGCCTCACAATTCCATCCTCCATCCACCAACTGCTCGCTGAGCAGACGATCGACCAACCTACTTTGAGCTTCTCCGAAGTAGGCTCCGACTGCCAGCACCCTGCCGTTGATACAAGGTTCCGTCTCACCCTCAAAGAAGGGACTGTTGTTATGATATAACCAAGTAACATTATCGCGGACCCTTACGATTATTTGTTTCGCTTCTTTACTGGCAGGGTCCAATCCAAAATCCTTCAGCATTACCAGTGTAAATAAGGTATTCTTCAAAGGCCAGGGATCGAGGTCGGGCCACCAATGACCTTCCTTAGATTGCATATTGATGAGTTGGGATCCCCAACCCACTGCTGCAATTCTCGATCGCTCTGCCTTAACCTTCTCCTCAGGCTCCTTTGTAATATCTTGCATCACTTGCCAACGGATGGAAGGATCTGAATTTAACAACCATTCGATTACTGATTTATCTCGATTTGGTAATAAACTTCCCAGCTTAAAATCTTTCATATAGCTCTCCTCCTGACTTTTATCATCATACTCGGGCTCTATGTACTTTATAGAATATTCTTAATTCATATGGGAGGATATAAACACCTATATATCACTATATTATAGCAGGTTACATAATAATCTCAATCCTAACTATTTTTATGCTGTAAGTCCTCTTCTTTACATAAGTTGAACTCTATTAAGCTATTTTATGAAAAATAAGATTGACAACCACCCGCACATTAGTTAGTATACTAATAATTCGTATACTAACTATAATTGAGGTGGATGTATGATTTTGGATAATGATATCGGATATATTCTTCATAAGGCAGCTATGATGTCAAAATATAATCTAACTAATAATTTAAGTGCTTACAACCTTACCCCCGGCCAGTTTACCGTATTAAAGGTAATATCTTATAACAATCAAAATGAGGGATTGTCTCCGGCAGTTATTGCGGAGAAGCTGGACTGCGACAGGCCAACAATTTCAGGTATTATTGACCGCTTAGAGGCCCAGGGTTGGATTATACGATTACCAAATCAGGAAGATAAACGATCTTATATCATTAAGCTTACAGAAAATGCCAACAGTGTCCTGTCTTATCTGGAAGAGATCAAAGAAGCAAACAACAATATACTTCTGAAAGGTTTTAAGGAGGAAGAAGCCATATTATTTAAGAATTATTTATTAAGGGGCATTGATAATTTTAAAGATGAAACTATGAGAAAATAGATATGATTACCCTTACGGCTAATATTTCACTAATAACAATATGCAAAATACGAAACAAGCAATCATACTAGAGGAGTGTACTAATGGACAGATCAAAGCAATTAGGTGAAGAAAAGGTATCAAAATTATTAATCAGGTTTTCGGTTCCTGCTATTATTGGAATGCTGGTAAATGCTTTATATAATGTTGTAGACCGAATTTATATAGGACATGGTGTAGGATCACTCGGTATTGGCGGGACCACGGTAGCCTTTCCGGTTATGCTGATTATGATGGCATTTTCCATGTTGATTGGTATCGGAGCGAATTCCTTAGTATCGATTCGTCTGGGAGAAAACAGGAAAGAAGAAGCTGAAGGTATCTTTGGTAATGCGCTGGTCTTACTTATCCTATCTTCCATCCTATTATCAGTAATTGGTTTAATCTTTCTGAAACCATTTCTTTTACTAATGGGTACCAGTGATAAGATTCTGCCCTATGCTGTGGATTATCTCCAGATTATTCTGATTGGCGGAGTATTCCAATCCATTGGTATGGGTATGAATAATTTTATCCGGTCGGAAGGTAATCCTAAGATTGCTATGTACACCATGTTAATCGGAGCAGCAGTAAATACTGTCCTGGACCCCATTTTTATCTTTGTATTCCATTGGGGAATGAGGGGTGCTGCCCTTGCTACCATCCTCTCACAGGCAATTTCAGCCTTCTGGGTACTGGCATATTTCCTTCGTGGTAAGAGCTTATTAAAGCTCAAGCCAAAATATCTGAGATTAAAAGCCTCCTATGTTGGCCATATCATTTCCCTGGGAACTGCTCCCTTTAGTATGCAGCTGGCTGCCAGTGTCCTGAATTTTATTATGAATAAAAATTTAGGCATCTACGGTGGCGACATCGCAATCTCAGGCATGGGAATTGTAAATAGTATTATAACCCTAATTATCATGCCGATCTTTGGCATCAATCAAGGGGTTCAGCCTATCATCGGATACAATTATGGTGCCAAGAAATATGACAGAGTTAAAAAGGCCTATCATATTGCAGTTGTTTTCGCAACAGTGATTGTTTTGTTAGGATGGATCATTACCAGATTATTTCCGGAACAGTTGATCTATCTATTCAACAATGATGACTCTGAGCTGATAGCTTTTGGTATCACAGCTACAAAGAGGTTTTTAATTTTCTTACCGGTCATCGGTTTTCAGATTGTATCCTCAAATTACTTCCAGGCTGTTGGAAAGCCCAGACACGCCTCGTTGTTGGGTCTTTCCAGACAAGTATTAATATTAATCCCGGCCTTAATCCTTCTGCCAAAATTTTATGGCTTGGACGGAATATTAGCAGCCGGCCCTTTATCCGATCTGATTGCATCAATCATCACAGCCGTATTCATATTTATTGAGATGAGAGCTCTGGATAATCATCATGCTGCTACCCTAAAGTATTGCAGCGTAGAAACAGATTCGGATAAGGATGCGTAAGCTCTGAATATAAAAGGTCTTCAGCAATCGGTTGTTCTGACCGAAGGTTGAAGACCTTTGATTCAAGCCCTTTGAGGCTGATTTATCTGTCTATTCTTGACCTCAGACAGCAAGTACATCATTTAATAAGCGACTGCTCATAGCTTTGTATGTATTCGTCAACCGTTATCTTTTGACACAATTTTAATCATCCCATAGTCAATACCAGTAATTTGTTAAATTGTAATAATTTCCTTGACAAAAGAATGGTACATTATTATAATATAGTCATATCGGGATTTGACTATGTATTAATACAAAATACAATATGAGGATGTAGATGCTATGAATGATAGTAAACTATTTAACCAAAACATTACGGATTTTTTTAAAGCTCTTGGGAATGAAAAAAGACAGGAAATACTGCTAAATGTATTTAATGATAATGGTGAGCATAATATTACCGAAGTTGCTGACAGGGTTAATATTGCGCAGTCGACTGCTTCAGAGCATCTGTCATTACTAAAGAGAGCCGGTGTTTTGGTGTCAAAAAAGGTTGAAAAGGAAGTCTATTACAGATTGAGCAAAAAAGGCATTATAGCTGTTATTGATGAATTAAAAATAATTTTAAGCTGCTGTCCGGACGAATAATTTTTTGTCCATCACTTCGTTATATCCCGATATGTCTATATGTAATTATAATTCCTCGTTTGAAACAGTCCCTGACATAAGAAAGAAATTATCGTACGGTGTGGTGATGACTCCTGCTTTAATAATTAAGGATTCAGTGAAGTCCGTTGGCAGGATCCCAAGTAAAGAAGATGTTAAGTGATATATTGAGGAGAAATGAAATGATGCAGATGAATTACTGAATGTTTTATCCAATTTAGGAATGGTTAAAAAGAAGGAGTGTGTATTATGAGTAGTAATGTTAATGAAAAAAGAATATTAGATCAGGTCCCGACTTCACCCCGTATGTCTACGGAAAGGACCAATCGCCTTTTAAAAAATCACTTACTGATACCTCGCTGGGTTTCGATTGATCGTGCATGCTTATATACCGAAGCTTTTATCAAGCATTCCTCCGATTCCTTACCTATCAGACGGGCAAAGGCCTATAGGTACGTACTCGAAAATATCCCGATTGCCATCCAAACCGGAGAACTCCTGGTTGGCAGTCTGACGGAACGTCCCAATGGTGCTATCCTGTTCCCGGAAGTAAGCATAAACGGGATGAGAACATCGAAAAAAACTGATCATATGATCAGGAATACAGTCTCTGCCATCGCAGGTGTTGTTATCAAACTGCTGGCTTTCCTATTCCCTCGAATAAAAGACCTGCAGACAACGGTGGATTTATTCATCGAGTTGAAGCTCGATAGCTTTGAATCCCGACCTACTCACCCATTTAAAATTGATAAACAGGCACGGCGTGAATTGCATGGACTCATTCGATTCTGGAAAAAAAGGAGTGCTGTTGCTCGTTTCCAGAAACTAATGTCAACGAAGGTACGCAGGCGGACAGGGATGAAGCAGCTTGTTTTCGCTGTTTTACACCAATTTACAGGAGGTGTAAAGCAGTTCTATGCCGATTTGGGGAAGATTGTTGAATTCGGAGCCCAAACCTTGTTGGATGAAGTAAATGTTGGGGTCGCGCATGCAGCAAATTCGGAAAAGGCAAGATTCTATGAAGCAAGCGCGATTGCCTTGCAGGGGCTTCTCTCCTTCTCTGACCGGTATGCCAGTCTGGCCGACTCTATGGCGGACACAGTCGCAAAAGCAAATGAACGTGAGGAGCTGCGTCGGATCGCTGAAATATGCCGAAACGTTCCAAGGAAGCCTGCAAAGACATTCCGTGAGGCTTTTCAATCCGTCTGGTTTACCTATCTGGCCCTGGTCTTTGATGACGGCGGTATGGAAATTCCATTTGGTCGCCTCGACCAGATCCTTTGGCCTTATTATCGCGATGACCTGGCTGCAGGTCGATTAACCAAGGGGGAGGCCATAGAAATCATCGAAGCCTTCTTCATTAAGGCAAGTGAAATGGAGTTTCTTCTTGACAATGCGGGCAACCGGATTGAAGACGGTAATTCGGCAAGGATGACGCTTACCCTGGGTGGGATTGGCAGAGATGGGCAGGATTCGACCAATGAGCTTTCGTATCTCTTCCTCGACGTCGCCGGACGTGCCCGGACGCTCCAACCTAATGTAGCGATCCGAATTCATCCGACAACTCAGACTGATTTCTTTGATAGTGCTATGGAAGTAATCGCAAGTGGTGCCAACACAATTCAACTTTTCAACGATGAAACTATTATTACCGGATTAACGAGTAAAGCTGTCGTACCTGAAGATGCAAGGGATTATATCATCACCGGCTGTGTTCAGCCCCTTCCCTTTGGAGGCTATGGTTCGACCTGTGCTTCCCATATCTATTTGCCTCGTACCTTAATACTGTTCTTGAAAGGGAATAAACTCACTTATAGGTCCTACAATGAATTCCTGGACGCGTATAAGGACTTCATGAAAATAATTATTAAAGATGATGTTGCTGGGATCGCTGAGGTCGATGAGGCACATCTTGTCCTGCCGAATCCGTTGGTTTCCGCCTGCGTCCCCGGTTCACTTGAAAGGGGGATTGATGCGAAGGAAGGCGGAGCCCGGTACAATCTGACAGGTATTAGCCTAAGTGGTCTTGGTACGCTAGCTGACTCGCTTCAGGCAATTGAGACTCTGGTCTTTAAGGATCGGACGCATAGTCTATCCGATATTGTTAAGATGACGAAGAAGAATTTCTATGGTTTTGAGATTGATCGTCAGCACATTTTAAATAAAATACCCAAGTATGGGAACGACATACCTGAGGTGGATAATCGCGCAAGTGGCTTTACCGACTTTGTCGTAGATGAGTTGGAGCAGTACTCAACATTCCGGGGAGGAAAATTCCTTTTGGGCCTCCACACGGAAGCTAATCATGTAATCTTCGGCTTATTCACGGGATCGACGCCCGACGGTCGCCGCATGGGAGATCCCTGGTCAGTCGGGGCCGGTTCTGCAAGCGGCCGTGATAAGAGCGGCTATACTGCATTCTTGAACTCGGTCGTCAATACCGATTTCAACCGTGTGAGCGGCGGTACCTCCGTGAATATCCGTGTAAATCCCAATCTGCTGAAGGGTAAAGACCAGTTGAATCGTTTTGGAAGCATGATACAAACCTATTTCAAGAAAGGTGGCCCACATATTCAAGCGAATATCGTAAGCACTGAAACGCTCAAGGATGCACAGCTTCACCCGGAACGTTACAGCGATCTTCTGGTACGGATTTCCGGTTTCAGTGCACGCTTTGTTGAACTGACACGGGAAACGCAGAACGAAATTATTGCGAGGAGTGAGCCGTCATGAAAATCTTTGTGTTTGATATTCAACGCTACTCCTCTCATGATGGTCCAGGGATTCGGACTACCGTGTTTCTCAAGGGATGCAATATGCAATGTGTCTGGTGCGCAAATCCTGAATCAATCTCTGCGTCTCCCCAAATTTCATATGCAAAGGAATTCTGTATCGGATGCAAACGTTGTGAAACTGCGTGTACTCACAAAGCTATT
Source organism: Bacillota bacterium (assembly GCA_023415595.1). Lineage (GTDB taxonomy): Bacteria > Bacillota > Clostridia > Lachnospirales > Lachnospiraceae > Mobilitalea. The sequence goes on along the minus strand of JAEZJW010000182.1, from coordinate 4,774 downwards.
TCCATCCATACGGGATATCCCATTCATAAGGACCGCTGTATAACCTGTGGAGCCTGTGCCTCGGTCTGTCCGGCGAATGCCTTGAATACTGTTGGTGCCTGGCGTGATGTAGATGATCTAGTATCGGAGCTTCTTCTTGATTATGACTATTGGTCCTTAAGTAGTGGTGGTGTGACCATTTCCGGAGGTGAGGCCACCCTGCAGGCAGATGCGCTTTGTGCACTTCTTGCTGCGCTTAAGCACAGAGGTGTACATACTGTGCTGCAAACCAATGGCAATCTACCCTGGGAGAAGCTTGAACGTATTAGCAGAAATGTCAGTCTACTCCATTTCGATCTGAAGGGCATGAATGGTGTCAAGCATTTAAGAAACACCGGAGTCATGAATGATCGTATCCTCCTAAATGCCAGGCAATTAGCAGAAGGAGGTTACCCCACTATATTCCGAGTTCCACTCGTACCTGACTACAATGATACAACCGAGGACTTACTCCAATTAAGAGATTTCCTGGATGCTATAGGTGCACGATTTGTCGATGTCCTGCCGTATCACAACCTCGGCGAGAGAAAGCTTGAATTAACCGGTATGGAGAATAGCAGACTGTTGCTTGATTCCATGAATTTGTCCGATGCTATTGAAAAGACACAATTTCTCAAACGTGATGACCGATTAGTTACACTTAACGGTGAATGCATATCAATGTAGTCTAGGGCTTTTTTATAGTTGATCCTGTGCAAAAACAACAGCCACTCAATTAAGAGTGGCTGTTGTGCAATCGACTTTCTATATGTGCATCTGGTTGCTTACATTATTGGTAAGTGATTTTACTCTGTATAAATGTGCCTTTATTCAAATCATCGAAGGCTTTATTCAATTCTTCTTTTGTGTTCATTACGATTGGGCCACCCCAAGCCACCGGTTCAGCCAGCCGTATTGAACTTATGAATAAAACCTGGGCTTTTGCATTTGTAGCTTTCATCTCTACCGTATCTCCGGAGGTAAGTTTTACCGCCGTCTTTTCCTTTACCAGATCACCTCCGATATATGCGTCCCCTAGAAGGGTAAACACCATGACAGAGCGCTCACTTTCTGTATTCAAAACAATTGACGCATTGGAGTTAAGGTGCAAGTCATAATAGTTAAGCGGAAGATATTTGCTCATATATCCTTTACTTCCTTCGAACTCGCCTGCTAACAGTCTTAGTTTGCCCCAACTAAACTCCAATTCCTCTATTTCTGAGTTTTTGATGCTGTGATATGCCGGCGGAACCATTTTATCCTTTGCGGGAAGATTCAGCCAAAGCTGTACTCCAAGCATTCTCTCTGCAGCCGGAAGATTTTCTTCATGCAAAATACCGGATCCCGCTGTCATCCATTGAACCTCTCCGTTACCTATCGTATCCTCATTCCCTAAACTGTCCTTATGAGTCATATACCCACGATACACATAACTGATTGTCTCGATCCCTCTATGCGGATGCATGGGAAATCCAGCTGTGTAGTCAGCCGGATTCGTGCTGTCAAAGGAATCGAGCATTAATATCGGATCATATTCCTGAACAGTTTCGTATCCCAGAACCCTGACCAAGCTCACCCCTGCTCCGTCCTTCGTTCTATAACCCCTAATCTGTTGCTTGATTTTTCTTTCCATGCACTATCCTCCTTTTTATTCCCACAGGTAAGCAGTCATTGACAATGATCCCAGTTCATAGGATTTATTATAAACACTGAGTTTATCCTCTTCCTCCGATGCTCCGAGTGCATAGAGAAGAGGATAATAATGATCCGGCGTCGGAACGGCCAACCGTGCAATATTACCCAGCTCATTGAATTTCAGAATATTATCATGCTTCTTACTTAGGATGCTATCGTAAATATAATCATCAAATTCATATGCCCAATCAAAGCCCTCACCTGCTTTGTTCCAATCAACTATTCTTAAGTTATGGACAATATTACCGGTGCAAAATATAAGAACTCCCCGATCCCTTAAGGCACTCAGCTCTCTGCCAATTTGGTAATGTGTTTCCGGAGGAGCATCAGCAGCTATACTGATCTGAAATACTGGAATATCTCTATCCGGATACATATGAACTAATACTGACCAGGTTCCGTGGTCAATCCCCCAGGAATTATCGTATTTCGTCTCCCTTGAAATCATATCTCTGGAGACTTTAGCTATGCTTGGTGAACCCGCCGTGTTGTATGAAACTTCATATAATTCCTTGGGAAAACCATACATGTCATAAATAGTTTTGGGATTTTCCTCGTTCATAATTCTGGTCCCTTTTGTGTACCAATGAGCTGAAACAGATAGCATCACCTCTGGTTTTGGTATCCTTTCAGCTATGCTTCTCCAGGTTCTTGTGTAATTATTATCTTCAATGGCATTCATCGGTGAACCATGTCCTACAAACAAAACCGGCATCCTTGACATAATAGCTTTCACATTCCTTTCTTTGAGTTGTCCATGTAATCATTATACATTGTACTTTATTTAAAGGAAAATTCGAATTTTTGTTTTCCTGTTACCTGGAAGGGTCCGGGAACAGCGCTTTGACCGTATGAGGTACCAAAGAAATCCTGATCAAAGTAGTAAGGTGTTCCATCCGGCTTTTCAAAAAGCTGCTCCGTCTGGAACCCGGCACCAAGTATTTCGGTGGTTATAATATCGGATGCATTATCGATCAGCATATCCGGGTTAATGATATCAATAATAACCTTATGAGCTTCCCTGTCAATTGAATATTCAATGCCTGAAGCTTCGTATAATTTTGCACCCTTCTCTTTTTTGTACGCAAGTGCTTTATTAAAGTAAACATTGTTTTCAATATATACCGCCAGGGGATCGGGATTGGAAAGACTTGCAAAGGTGGGCTTCTCTTCTTCCTCGCCGTTGTCTCCCTCCGCCTTCTGCGGTTTTGGAGGCTGACCTCCTGCTGCAAACATTCTTCGAATTCTATCCCACGGCTTCTCATCGTCAGGTCCCGGACACTTATTATAAACAGCTGTTCCGACCGGATAGGTTAAAACAGGGTTGGTGAAGGGTGTAATCTCTTCAGGAGTTACAATATTGTTACCAAAAAAAGCTTCCAGATATGGTTCGTCCGAGCGGGTGTCGCCTTTCTCACGGAGGAAGACATTATTATAGTAACGATCATCCCCACCTGTAAATCTTGCCATACCTGCAACAGAAGTACTGTGAGGGACGTGATAGGGCGTGTGCCTGTTCAATTCATTTCCGATGGATATTGTTCCGGCAAATAGGTTATGAACCAGTGCACAACTGTGGCTCAGTGTTTTAAATGCATGACCGGAAAGGAAAATATTATGATCCACCATGGTAGGTCCATGGCTTACTTCTACCAGCATATCTTCACTATCATTTCCAAACATAATATTATTGCAGACGCGGGTTCCCTGTGCCTGCCAATCCAGCCAAACACCTCGGAAGGAGTCGTGGATTGTATTATTAGTTATAATGGTATCAATTGCAGCGTGGAGCTTAATTCCTCCAACCTCTGCACCTTCAAATTCTCTTTTGTGTCTAATGTTGTAGATATGATTGTTTTCTATCAGACTGAATACGCAACCCAGATGGCCTACAATGCCGGCCTGTCCACAGTTGAATATAAGGTTATTACGCACAATATGACCGCCTATATTATCCTTATTCCAACCATGATTAACTGCTCTGAAGATAACCTCCTGCTCACGCTGATGTCCCATCTTGGTAAAGATATTCGTCCATTCATTATGTCCGGTGCTCTCTTCCTTACCAAGACTGATTCCGCTGCAGCGGGACTCACTGATCCTGTTGTTTTCTATGATCCAGCCCTTACTCCAGTGAGGACCGATCAAGCCTTCCTGTAAAGCGGTCGGCGGTGCCCATTGAGTAGCCGCCTGTCTCATGGTAAATCCACGAACCGTGATATAATTAAGGCCAGGATTAGCAGGCCAGAAGCAGAAACGGCGTACATTTATCTCAACGTTCCCTTTGGTAGGGTCTTCTCCCTGAAAATTAGCATAAATTGTGGTATTGTAATCGTCTACCTCAGCATACCAGGCATATACTGAAAACTCCGGCTCAAACGATGTCTCCGACCTCTTCGGCTCACGTACTGTATCAATAGAGACCGCTTCGTACATGGCGTGTCCATCCAGATAAACCTCACCCAGGTGGAATACTCTATCTTTCGTAAAGAGCCAGTCCCCATATAATGCTTCACTATATGGGTTAAATTCTCCAAAAAACATATTATCTATCACTGTTTTCCATATGCCTTGGTCTCTTTCCCATTCAGTGATAACCTCTGCACCTGTAATAACGACATTTTCACCTTCCGCTGCCTGATAAGTGATTCTCTGTGAAGAAGTACCACCGCTTTTCGGATTAACCCATTCGCGGTAAATTCCCTCATGGACAGTAATAACATCACCCGGTTTTGCTACATAAGCGGCTTTGCTGATCGTCAGAAAGGGCTGGCTTTCAGTTCCGGGGTTCAAATTACTACCGGTCTTCTTAACGTGGTAATTCATGATTTATTTCCTCCTGGATAATAATATAATATTATTTTATATCACTTCTGCCAGGAATCAATGGATTATATCCTACATATTATTGTTTAATAAAAAATATACATCCATTAAGCTTTGTTCACTAAACAAAGCAGATACTACTGTATCGTAATCAGATAATCGTTCTGATTTTTTTATTTTCTTTCCATATTTTGAATTGTTCGTAAACATCGGTAACATATAAAACCAAATTTCT
>JAEZJW010000181.1 GCA_023415595.1 Bacillota bacterium | reverse complement strand
CGCCATCCCCGCGTGCAGCATGATGGTAAAGTAGGACAGGAAAGCAACGATTTTCCCGGGTTCCGATGCTCCGCCATTCACGCGATAGGCTCCGACGATAACGACAAGGGTAAGTCCTATATTTAAGAGCAGATTCATGATCGGGTTGGTGATTGCCATCAAGGTTCCTGCCTTCATCTCCTTGCCGACCACCTCATTGTTTATGTCACAGAATCTGTTCTTCTCATATGAAGTCTTGGAAAGTGCTTTAATCACACGGATACCTGTAATGTTCTCACGAACGATTCGAACCATTTTATCCACGGAATGCTGAAGTTTCGTATAGAGGGGGATTCCTTTTTTGGATACAAGATAAACCACGAGGGCCAGGAAGGGAAGTACGCCGACGAGAACGAGGGTCAGCACCGGTTCCAGCGTACTTGTGATCGCGATTCCGCCAATCAGAATAATGGGTGCACGGACACCGATCCGCTGCATCATGCCGATCATGTTATGTATATTATAGGTATCAGAGGTCATTCTGGATTCTAAGGATGGGATAGTGAAATAATCCAACTGAGCTCCTGATAGGTTTAAGATTTTCTGGAAGAGGTCGTGGCGAAGGCTTTCAATGGTATTCCTGGCAACTCTGGCAGCCATCCTGTTTGCCACGATATTAAAGGATCTGGCACCGACGGATAACAGGATCATTACGACTCCCCACCACAGAATGAGAGATACCTTACCAATCGGTATGATATCATCTATGATAAAGGCGAGGACCCAGGGAAGTCCCAGATCCATTAAGGTACCCAGGACCTTAATGGTAAAGCCGAACAGCATCCGCATGGTATATGGTTTTAAATAATGAAACACGGTCTTCATGTCGTTACCTCTGAGTATGTAGTAGATTATATATACTATGTAGCTTCTGTACATTGCTTCTAAATCGTTTTAAACACAAATATAATATTAGCACTCACCCCCTACATCGTCAAGAATTGTATTTTCATTCCAGTACAATGTTATTATAAACAAACACTCTGATATTTCAATTAATGAAAAGGCCGATGATTAACCGCAGCGCCTTAGTGAAGCAGACCTGCAAAGTCTTTCATCAGCCAATCCTGATGCTTTTCATGATAAAGAATTACTCATCAGAAAAGCTTCGGTATTTATAAGTTTCGTAACATTTTCGTATATCGGTTTATCCATTATGCTTTCTATCATTAAGCTTCCTAATATAGTTTCTGTACTTAGTTTTCATTAATCCAGGCTGCCATATCCTCGATTACCAGCCTGTTAACAGTGCTGGGAATTAAGTATTCGGCTAAATCCTTTTCCCCATTTGATTCCATGAATAAATGATTCAGGTTATCGTACAGCTTAAAGGTAACATCCTTACGATCCTTTAAGAGCTCCTGCCATGCAGTATAATCCTTATCCGCATAGACCTGTAAATCCGCGCTGCCCTGGGCAATGAACATCGGTACCTTTAGAGTCTTTAAAATCTCAGGTGTATTAATCAGATTCAGGCCGTACCAATAGGAAGCCGGCATTCCGAGATAATCTCCGGCTGATTCCTCTGTAAGCCCTTTAACTTCTTTCGCCTGTTTCCGTACTTCGTCCATTACTTTTTTGTCTCCGTTTCCGAACAGCTCCTGCTGGTCTATAACGATATCCTCCAGCTTTCTCGGGCTCCCGGCAAGACAGAGAATCCCTTTGACCTCCTTGTGGTCAGCAGCAATCTTCGGAGCCAGCATCCCACCCAGGCTATGACCCAGGACATAGATCCTTCCGGTGTCGATCTGATCGCAGCCAGCTGCAAAGGCAATCGCAGCATCAACATCATCCAGGGAGTCCAGCTGAATGGTAACTCGTTCTGACGCCAGTTCGGGATATGCGGCAAGCCGTTCCTGATAACGGATCGTGGCAATCCCCTGCTCCGCCAGCCCATGCGCGATATAACGGAAGGGTTTATTCACTCCGCTCCCTATGGATTCTTCCCAGTCATGGGTTCCGGAACCGGGAACCAGAATGAGAACCGGCGGTTTCGTGGCACCGTTCGGCAGCGTCAGAATTCCATCTACAGGGTAGTCACCTCCCTCACCGATCCTGATGGCCTGTTCCGCATATACATCGGTTGTCTCCAGCTTCATACCGGCGCTGGCATAATTCATCCACAAGCCGTCAATCTTACCTTTATCGTTATAGGTAAATGTAAGCTTCAAACCATTGTTATCATATTTCAGCACAATGAAGACGTTCCGATAAGCACCCTCAGTCTTTTGCTCTACAGAGTAGATTTCTTTAAAATCACCCAGGGTTGCAACCGTCGTATCCCAGGAATTCTTTAAGCTGTTCTTCGTTAATTGCAGCTTAACTAAGGGAGAAAATAATTGATGAGTCTGATCAAAGTCTCCCTTTACCATCTGTAACGCCAGTTCCTTGCTCAGCTCTGTTAGATCGGCTTCCCCGGTCTCTCCCTCTGTATTTACAACAGCATCCGATACTGCTTCTTCGGCGCTGTTAAGTTCAGTGCTTTTATGTGCTTCCCCCTCAGAAGCCTTACTCTGGGCTTCTGTCTTGGCCACCTCTGCTTCTGTCCCTATGCCCTCCGTGACTGCCGGGCTGTTAGCCTGATCTGGAGCAGCTTCCTCCGCTCCGTCTTTCTTGGAACAAGCTGTAGTGGATATCAAGAAAGTGAAAAGAATTACAGCCATTATGCCCCGTTTGATATTTACCATCCCCGAATGATATCGTAGTAGTGTTTATCGTCCCG
>JAEZJW010000113.1 GCA_023415595.1 Bacillota bacterium | reverse complement strand
TCATCCAGAACTCTTTCGAACTTGGACTTAGGAACTTCCATAACTACGTCAGAGAACATCTGAATAAATCTTCTATAAGAGTCATAAGCAAATCTCGGATTGCCGGTCTTAGCTGCAAAGCCTTCTACAGCTGCATCGGTTAAACCGAGGTTCAGAATGGTATCCATCATACCGGGCATGGATGCTCTAGCACCGGAACGTACAGAAACCAACAAAGGATTTGCTGTATCACCGAACTTCTTGCCCTGCTGCTCTTCAAGAATCTTTAATGCATCAAATATCTGAGTCTTAACTTCCTCTCTGATGTTCTTACCGCTATTGTAATAATCGGTACAAGCTTCTGTAGTAACAGTGAAGCCCTGGGGGATCGGCAGACCTAAATTAGTCATCTCTGCTAAGTTAGCGCCCTTACCACCAAGAAGGTTCTTCATGTCAGCTCTGCCTTCTTTAAACAAATATACCCACTTTGCCATTTGTAAGTGCCCTCCTAAATTAATAATTATATATAACTGATATGCATGGACAGTTTGAGTGAAAAGTACTCCGCGAGCAGGATGATACGCTTCATTCTGTTCGCGTAATACTTTTCACACTCAAACCCACCCATATATATCAGATTATAACTCTATGCTGGCTTTTTTAGTCACCAAAATGCATTATAGCATAGAAATATCTGCTAAGGAAATACTTTTTTTCTAAAATCTGAATTTATTCTCAAAATATGCTTTCAGATCTTCGATCTTAATTCTCTCCTGTTGCATCGTATCTCTGTCTCGTACAGTAACCGCACCATCTGTCTCTGAGTCAAAATCGTAGGTGATGCAGAACGGTGTTCCGATCTCATCCTGTCTGCGGTAACGCTTACCGATATTACCTCTGTCATCGAATTCACAATTATAATATTTGCAGAGTTCTGTATAGATCTTCTCGGCAGGCTCGCCTAATTTCTTGGATAACGGAAGCACACCGATCTTCACAGGAGCGATTGCGGGATGGAAATGCAGGACCGTACGAACATCTCCCTCTTCTATCTCCTCCTCGTCATAAGCAGAACAAAGGAATGCAAGAGTTACGCGGTCAGCACCGAGGGACGGCTCAACAACATAAGGAATGTATCTTTCCTTCTTCTCATCATCAAAATAACTCATGTCTTCCTTGGATACATTCTGGTGCTGTGTCAGATCGTAATCGGTACGGTCTGCGATGCCCCACAGCTCTCCCCAGCCGAACGGGAATAAGAACTCGATATCCGTGGTTGCTTTACTATAGAAGGAAAGCTCTGCTGCATCATGATCCCTGACTCTCATCTCGTCTTCCTTGATCCCAAGGGTCTTCAGCCAGTCGATGCAGAATTGTCTCCAGTAGGAAAACCACTCTAAATCAGTATCGGGCTCACAGAAGAACTCCAACTCCATCTGTTCAAATTCTCTGATTCTGAAAATGAAGTTACCCGGAGTAATCTCATTACGGAAGGATTTACCGATCTGACCGATACCGAACGGAATCTTCTTGCGGGAAGTTCTCTGTACATTCTTAAAGTTAACGAAGATACCCTGTGCTGTCTCGGGTCTTAAATATACCACATTCTTAGAGTCTTCCGTTACTCCCTGGAAGGTCTTGAACATCAGGTTGAACTGACGGATATCCGTAAAATTGTGCTTACCGCAGGTGGGGCATACAATTTTATGCTCATCAATATATTTTTTCATCTCATCCAGGGGCCAGGCATCCACGGAGCCTTCCACCTGAATGCTGTTCTCCATATGATAATCTTCAATCAGCATATCCGCACGGAAACGCTCATGGCACTCCTTACAATCCATCAGAGGATCGGAGAAGCCGCCGAGATGGCCGGAAGCCACCCAGGTCTGGGGATTCATAAGGATGGCACAGTCCACACCCACATTGTATGGGTTCTCCTGAACGAATTTCAGCCACCAGGCTTTTTTCACATTATTTTTGAGTTCAACACCGAGATTACCGTAATCCCAGGTATTAGCAAGTCCACCGTAGATCTCGGAGCCCGGATATACAAAGCCTCTTGCTTTCGCTAATGCCACAATTTTCTCCATCGTCTTTTCCATACACTCATCCTCACATATCTATTTATTGTATTATTAATAGGAAATAATCGCTCGGATTATTATTTTGCAGGTTCGTAGATTACGACTGTTGCACCCTCACCGCTGCTTTTCACGACATCCTCTGCCATAGTGGCATTTCCGCTGTAATATTTCACTTTGCCATCCACGATGATATCATAGGGCTCATATACCACCAGGACACGGTTCTTTCCATTCTTAAATGCAGTTGAATGGTCCACCTTTGTTCCATTCTTTGCATTAATGAACTGATCCGGCAGCTCCAGGGATACATCCTTCGTATCCGCACTGTAATAAGCAGCTGTAACCTTATTAAAAGCTGAATAAAGAGCCATTCCAGAATAGCTTAACAGCATGACTGCCTTCCCATTCTTCATGCTTAATTCCTTTATTGCTACTGCATCAGTTCCTGCTGTCTGATTATAGGTGCTGATTTCCTTCTTAACGAACTCTTCCAGTTCACCGAGCTTGTAGTATGCCTTCGTAAAGTCTTCCACAATAGCCACCTGAAGTGTGCCGTTTCGTTTCACCAGCATCGTGTTAGTCGTGATATCCTCAGCAGTAATATTTATCTCTTTTTTGGAACAACCGGTTACTGCCAGAACCATCAGCAGCAGGATTGCAGCAAAAAAATACTTTTTCATAAAAGATTCCCTCCATCGGATAGTTTTGGGTTCATATCATTGTAACCTTAAAGCTATATAATTTCAACAGTAATTTAGAAAATCGTTCGGATCAGTTCCAAAGACTTGAATTCATGGTCGATAAAACGCTCCAGATAACACCCGGTGGTATGCATTAGCTCTTCCAATACTTCCTCGGACACAGTGAAGGTATATAGCTTCTCGATGCTGCTGGATACTATGTATTGCATCGCATAGAGGCTTGAAGTGCTTAGGAAAACCGCTCCCCGGTCCTGATACTGGCATGCCTCACACAGAATTCCTCCGGCCTCTGCCGAGAATCGGCAGCCGGTGACGCCCTGTCCCTTCTCCTGCTTCTGCATTTCCAGGTCAGCTTCTTTCTTGCTTTCCTCTCCCGAAGCCTGTCTGTAAGGATCTTTTCCGCATTTTACACAGGTAAACACCTGCGGTGCTTCCCCATTATACACCATAAGCTTCAGTTCGAATATCACCCGCACCAGCCTGAGATCTATCGTTTTCTTGGCTACGGCCCGCAGGGTCTGATAAAGAAGCTTCAGGATATCCTTCTCATCGTTATTTTCCTTAGTGATATAGTCTGCAAATTCACAAAAATATAATCCGTAGTAAACACTATCAATCTGTTCCCTAAGCTCGGGAAAATAATTCGATATCTCACAGGACATAATATTGTAGGAATTTCTACCTGCATATAGAGTAAAATTACCGAAGGTAAAGGGTTGACTGCATGCCAATAAGGCGCTGTTGGGTCTTCTGGCGCCTTTAGCAAATGCTGATATTTTACCGATTTCCTTCGTTAAAATGACTAACCGTTTGTCATAATCACCAACCGGCATGGCTGATAGGACCATTCCTGTCACGGTAGTTGATGCCGGCATGAAATCCACCTTCTTTATGTCTGTCCACGACCACAGAATGGTCGTCAATACTCTCTTCCCGGGTACATGCGATGTAGTTTAAATAATCATCAATCTTGCCAGTAGTAGCAAAACTATTCCAATAATCATAAGTTTTCATTTAATGAGCCCCCTAACCATGATGTTTATAAATCTATTTTTCCCGTCATGTATTTTTCTAAACTGGTTAGAATATCCCATCTGTATTTTAAAGTTCGTACTTGACAAATGAAAACAGTATTATCTATTACCTATTCGCGTTAGAGTCACCCTTCGTCTAGTATAAATCGTTGTTATTGTATCCATAATTCTTCATCAGGAAGTCGCTGTCCCGCCAATCCTTCTTTACCTTAACCCATAGCTTAAGGTTCACATGACAATCCAGCAAATTCTCGATTTCCCGCCTTGCCTGGGTACCGATCTGCTTCAGCATGCTTCCATTCTTACCGATGATGATGCCTTTATGCGTTTCCCGTTCACAGACTATGGTAGCATGAATATCCATCAGATTACCGCCTCGGTCATCATTCGTGTCCCCGTCGCGGTAATCCTCCTGACCCCTCTCCTTCATCTGCTCAATGCTGACTGCAATTCCATGGGGAATCTCATCCTCCAGCAGACGCAAGGCCTTCTCTCTGATCAGTTCAGCCACGATCTGCTTCTCCGGTTGGTCGGTGATGGTATCCTCATCGTAATACTGCGGTCCTTCGGGCAGATATTTAAAAATCACTTCCGTCAGAGTCTTGGTGTTCTCTCCCTTTAACGCGGATACCGGAATGATCTCCGCAAATTGGTGGATATCCTTATAGGCATTGATAAAGGTCAGAATCTCTTCCTTCATTACCGTATCTATCTTATTAATAATCAGGAAGACCGGTGTCTTCACCTTCCGAAGCACCTCTGCGATATGCTGCTCCCCTGCTCCGATAAACGTGGAGGGCTCCACCAGCCAGAGAACAATATCCACCTCCCGTAGCGTCCGTTCCGCCACATTAACCATATATCTGCCCAGCTTATTCTTCGCCTGGTGAATCCCCGGAGTATCCAGGAATATGATCTGTCCCCGATCATCCGTAAATACGGTCTGGATTCTGTTGCGGGTGGTCTGCGGTTTATTTGAGGTAATGGCTATTTTCTGGCCAATCAGATGGTTCATCAAGGTAGACTTCCCCACATTCGGTCTCCCGATCAGGGTAACAAACCCTGATTTATAATTGTTATCTTTCATTCATTTCCTCCATTGTTGTACCAAGCTGAGTATATTCCCGGCTTCTCTTGTATCATTCACCTGCCCATGTGATAACGTGCGAGTGCTTTATGCCAAGCAGAAGCCGAGATACCTTTCTCGGTTTTTCACAGTATACGTTAGTACTTTCCCAATCGATTAGCTAGGTGCTTTCCTTAGTTAATCAGTTTTGAAAATACGTTAGTATTTTCTAACTGATTAGATAGGTGCTTTTCATGGATAATCAGTTTCGAAAAATACGCTAGTATTTTTCCAATTGATTAGCTAGGTGCTTTTCCTGGATAATCAGTTTCGAAAAATACGCTTGTATTTTTCCAATTGATTAGCTAGGTGCTTTTCCTAGATAATCAATTTCTCATAAGATTCTTCACACACTTGAACAGGGCACGGTTTTCCTCCACCCTGGTCTCATTGCCGATAACGCAGATATGATCTGCTTCCAGAATGGACTGAATCAGATCTGCCAGCTTCCTGATATCTTCATTCGTAGCATTCCTGATCTCATCTCTCTCCCTCCTCAGATCCTCCTCGGTAATACCGGCCAGATAGAAGCTTAAGGATCGAATTCCCTTAGTCTGTGGTGTGAGCGGAGTATCCAGGGTACTGATGGTTCCGATGATATTCTTCGTCATATCCCTTTCGTCTGCGGAGAAGCTTCTCACAAACTCAGGAATTCTTTTATAAATCTGGTTCGTTTCTTTCAGGTTCGGATCACGGTAGGAGGTAAAATAAGCATCTCCGTCCACTCCGGAGAAGCCACACATGCAGCCATAAGCTCCGCCCTTCACACGGACATTATTCCAGAGGTAATCATAGCTCAAAATTACCTTCAGTACCTTTAAGGCTCCTGTATACGTAAAACCTGCCGTCATATAGTTACCTGCTCTGGCCACATACTGTACCTGCATCGCAGCCTTGAAGCCCTCATTCAGACACTCCGGCGTCAGAGGCTCGTTGTTGTAGGTTGTATATAAGCTTTCCTCAGTTCTATGCTTTAAGCCGTCAGCGAAGGGTATAAAACGCCCCGCAAAGCTTTCGTAACCCTTATTGTCTGCAGTAATACTGACCAGCAGCTTATCCCTGGTAAAAATCATCTGCATCAGCGCTTTCAGCTTCGCAATGATGTCATCCTTTTTCTCTGTGAATTTCGCTGTAATCTCCTCAAGAAATTTATAGAAGGAAATACCCGATACGGTCTCCTTAAATAATCCATGGACGGAGTAATATGAGATTGCACGGTCCACCGCTACAGAATGACCGGAGGAGTTAAATCTCATCTGCATCCTGGATTTCATCTCATCAATAATTTCTCTCAAACGCTTGGTATCGTCAAAAACTGTACGATAAAGCATCTCCTCAATCAGCCTAAAGGCTTCTGGCAGCTCATCATACATCACCTTGGACGCAAATTCAAATACAGGATAGTAGCCCTTGGTATCATTCTTGAACGAGTAGCTCTTCACATCGGTGAAAATACCGCCGGTGTGGATATTCACCTCGTTGGATAGCTCCAGATAACTGTAATTCTCTGTCTTTACATATCCGAGTACCATGGATAATAATGACAGATAGGGAATCAGCTCTGTTGGAATGCTGCTGACATCAAATAACAGTCTGATATAGGCAATTCCATTAGTAAAAACCTCATGATGGATTGCCTTCACACCATTTATGGTAAGCTCCTTATTATAAAGAGGTTGAGGCTCCTTTCCGATATCCTCTCGGGAAAGCATCGGAATTGCTTCCAGCTCCTCCTTCGTGGAGGGCTCCTCCTGATATTTTTTAAGATTCACAGTATCCAGGACAATCTCCCTGATCTGGCCGGCAGATAAGCTTTCGCGGTATGCATTAAGCTGCTTTCTTACCTTATCCTCACGCTCTGCGTTCAAGCCGGTCTTCGGACTTAAGATAATCAGAGAAGCATGAGTGTTATTTACCAGGTAATTCATAATCAGCTGCTCGTAATAACCGGTGCCGATCTTGTTCTTCAGGTTATCAAACCAGATCGTATCCTTTAAGTTAAGGAAGGGCTCCTTCTCATCATAAAGCCAGCTGCTCATAACCTTGAGCCCATACATCAGGCCCTTGGGGAAATTACCGTAATCCGCCTCCCTGTATTTGAACTCATAGTAATTGATTGCCGCACGAAGGGACTTCTCATCCACCCCTTGCTCCGCAACCTTGGTCAGGGTATCCCGGATGATGGATAGAAATTGTTCCTTTTTCTCCGGATCAGAGTTCTTGGCAATGATATAGAAGGTCGGCTGCAGGTATTCACTGGTATAGGTGCTTAAGATATCCCTGCCGATTTCAGCATCCAGCAATGCCTGTTTAACGGGAGCACCGGGCGCATCCAGCAGGACATAATCCAGCACAGTCAGTGCCAGACTAAGCTCCTTGGACTTTGCATCACCCACACAGAGATTATAGCTTAAATACGTATTTTCCGATAGCTCCTCCTCTTCTCCTAGGGAATAGAAGGTCGTAATTTCTCTCATTCTGTCAAAGCTCTTCTGCCGGGCAATCGAAGAATCCACCTTAAGATAATCATATTTAGACAGGTACTCACGGTCCATCCAGAGCAGACGCTCCTCAAAATCCATATCCCCGTAGAGATAGATATAGCTGTTGGAGGGATGGTAATAGGTGCGGTGGAAATCTATAAATTCCTCATAGGTAAGGTCCGGAATGAATTCCGGGTCTCCGCCGGATTCCACACCGTAAGCCGTATCAGGAAACAGAGAATTCATATTCATCCGGGACAACTGCTGCTCCGGAGATGAGAAGGCACCCTTCATCTCATTGTATACGACTCCATTGAACTTAAGCTCTGCTGCTTCATCCTCCAGCTCGTAATGCCAGCCCTCCTGCATGAAGATTTCCTTACGTTTGTAGATATTCGGATAGAATACGGCATCCATATAGACATGCATCAGGTTCTTGTAATCCTGATCGTTCTGGCTGGCGATCGGGTAAACCGTACGGTCCGAATAGGTCATGGCATTCAGGAAGGTATTCAGGGAGCCCTTCGCCAACTCGATGAAGGGATCCTTTGCGGGAAAATTCTTAGAACCGCATAAAACACAATGCTCTATGATATGAGCCACTCCTGTACTGTTCTTCGGTGGTGTCTTAAAGCCGATAGAGAACACCTTATTGGTATCATCATTGGCAACAAGGGTAACCCTCGCACCGGTCTTCTTATGCTTTAACAGTACACCTTGCCCGTTTATATCCTTCAGCTGCTCCTCCAGTACAAGTTCATAAGAGGAAGGGATCTTTATATTCATATAATCAACCTCCGTATCTTTGTCACATCGATAAGAAATAACCTTATACCCTCATATCTGTCTGCAGGGTAAACTCCGGTTATTCCTTACCTCATAGGACTGACGATAATGATATTAATAAGCTAAGATAAGTATGGCAATTTATAGTAAGTGCTTATTCATAATAACACAATATCTTTCATTTGTCATTTCTTACATAGGGAAAAACTATTAAGAAAATATTACAAAATATAACAAAGACAGTTTGACATTTTTAAGTATTTATGATAAATTTAGACTATCATTACTAATAGTGGTAATGCAATTTTAATATGTTTTAGGAGGCTTTTTTGTATGAAAAAGGGAACAGTAAAATGGTTTAATGCTAAGAAGGGTTTTGGTTTTATTTCTGACGAGGAAGGTAACGATGTATTCGTACATTTCTCCGCACTCCAGATGGACGGTTTTAAGGTTCTTGAGGAAGGCGACAAGGTTGAGTTCGAGGTAGTTAAGGGAGAAAAGGGCCCTCAGGCAGCGAATGTAACCAGGTTATAATCACAGCGACTTTCTTAATTTTTATATATATGGTTTATGGGTACATATTTTAAAAGTTATCATAGGTAGGATGGGTTGTAACAAGCAAGGGTGTCGTGCAAGGATATTGTACGGCGCCCTTTTTATGTCGTGAGGTTTATCACAAGTTAGGTTTGTTTAGAAAAGCATGTAACTATGATGCACCGGAGACACGCTCCCGCTCGTGATTGCAAAGTCATTAAGTTAAGAACCTAACTTAATGACTTTTCGCTAATAACGGTATCTAAGGTCGTGGCAGACAGACCACTGCCACAACCTAAGTACCGATGCTCCAAACGGTCTCCTTATGCATCATAATCACACGCTTTTCTTTCAAGTGTCATGATGTGATAAACAATTCAGATCTATGAGTGCGCCGGGATCTACTTCTTTGCGCGAAGACGAGTGTTACTTGTATTCCTATCAGAACCGGAAAACGCTTGCGTTTTCCGCTGAGTATACCGGCTCACGGGACAAGCTTGCTTGTACAAGTGAGCTGGTATACTCGGCAGGTATCATGCGCAGCATGGCTTCTGGTTCTGATAGGATTAACAATGCGAGCATGCGAAAAGGCAGCCATCCCCAAGTGACTGCCTTTTCGCATGTAGAATATAGATTATGAAGGAACGAATACTCCGAATTAGTGTTTGAAATGCCTCATTCCGGTAAATACCATAGCGATGCCATATTCATTGCACTTCTTGATAGAGTCCTCATCACGGATGGAGCCACCAGGTTGGATAATTGCTGTTATACCTGCCTCATGGGCTGCGATTACACAGTCATCAAAGGGGAAATATGCATCGGAGGCCAGAACGGCACCCTTCGTGGCATCCTCGCTGATCAGCTCGGCAGCATGCTCGATGCATTGCTTCGTGGACCAGATTCTGTTCACCTGTCCAGGTCCGATTCCTATGGACTGCTTATCCTTAGCTAAGGCGATACCGTTGGATTTCACGAATTTTACCACACGCCATGCAAATCTAAGATCCTCCATCTCCTTCTCGGAAGGAGCCCGGTCCGTTACCACCTTTAAGTCCTCTTCATTCATGAGCTTACTGTCGATGGTCTGTACGATCAGTCCGCCATTCACTTTCTTCAGGTCATAGGCATTCTCATCCTGAGGAACCTCGATATCCTTCAGCTCCAGGACACGTACATTCTTCTTCATCTGCAAGAGCTCGAGTGCTGCCTTCTCATAGGAGGGAGCTACGATTACTTCCAGGAAGACATTCTTCATCTCCTCTGCTAAACTTAAGGTAACCTCACGGTTCAGGACGACGATACCGCCGTAGATGGATACCTTATCAGCTTCATAAGCCTTCTTCCAGGCATCATAGATATTATCCGCACTGCCGACACCACAGGGATTCCCATGTTTACAGCCTACAACGGTGGGCTCTGTGAATTCCTTCAGAAGCTCCAGGGCGCCATTGGTATCATTGATATTATTAAAGGACAGTTCCTTGCCGTTTAATTGAACCGCATCTGTAATAGAACCCTTCTTCCTGCCGATTTCACGATAGAAGGCTGCTGCCTGGTGCGGATTCTCACCATATCTCATATCCTGCACCTTCTCGAAGGTCATGGTCAGTGTCTCAGGAAGCTCCTTGTCATTACGCTGCTTTTTCAAATAGTCCGCAATCATCGTATCATAGGAAGAGGTATGCATGAATACCTTCTGCATCAGATAGAATTTCGTATCCAGGGATACTGAACCGTCAGCCTTCAGCTCCGATAGCACCTTATCATAATCCCTGGGGTCAACCACCACAGCCACATCCTGATAATTCTTAGCAGCAGAGCGTAGCATCGTCGGACCGCCGATATCAATGTTCTCGACTGCTTCCGCACGGGTAACGTCTTCCTTCAGGATCGTTGCTTTAAAGGGATACAGATTAACGAATACAAGGTCGATTGTATCCAGTTTTAAGTCAGCCAGCTGATTCATATGGGAAGGATTACTTCTCATGGCAAGTAAGCCTGCATGTACCGCAGGATGAAGCGTCTTCACACGTCCGTCCAGACATTCCGGAAAACCTGTCAGCTCTGATATCTCAATCGCCGGAACCCCAGCTTCCTTCAGCTTTCCAAAGGAACCTCCGGTCGAAATGATCTCCACCCCAAGGGAAACCAGTTCCTTAGCCAGTTCTACGATTCCTGTCTTATCCGATACACTGATTAATGCTCTCATGCTCTGCTCCTTTTCCTTATCCTATTGATATAAATCTTCGATTAATCACATAATAAGTAATGATCTTCTTAACAAATAAAATATAACACCAACTTACAGCCGATTACAATTCATTATTACTTATAATTTTTATATGGCAGACTTATATATAAAGGATCAAATGAAATCCGGTTGCATTCCCTGTTAAAGTATACTATAATGCGATTGGTAATCTAACAATGCAATGGCGCTTGGAGGTAGCTTAAGATGGTGCATCGGCTTAAATTCACTGATTTCCTGATCGGAATCATTTTCACCCTGTTATTCATATCAATCAGTGTCATCATAACGATAAATTTCAGACCTCTTTATTATCTGGATGTGAAGCTGCTTGATATTGAACAGACCTCCGGATATGACAGGGAGGAAATACTTGATAATTATAATACCTTAATTGATTATTCCTCACCTTTTTATAAGGGAGACCTGGAGTTTCCTACACTGAACGCCTCCAAAGCAGGCCTACAGCATTTTGAAGAAGTAAAGGACATCTTTACAGCCTTTTATCTTATGGCAGGAATTACCCTGGCTGTTGCAGTGAGTATTATCATCTACAAAAGCAAAAAGCGGGATATCAGTTATCTACCGGTATCCTCCGCGACAGCGATCCTGCTGCCTTCCATTCTCGGTGTACTGATCATGCTTAATTTTGACAGGGCCTTTGTGATCTTTCACAAGCTGTTTTTCAGAAATGATCTATGGCTCTTTGACCCGTCCACCGATCCGGTAATTACGATCCTTCCGGATACATTCTTCCTGCATAGTGCAATTATGATTATTGTGCTGGTGATTATGGGAAGCATCGGTTTATATGTGATTTATCATTTTCTGAAGAAACGTACCGGTATCCGTTATCGCAGGCTGCCGGACATCAAAGTATAAAGTAAAGATCTAATAAAAGGAGTAAAATATGAGAAAGACAAAAATCATCTGTACACTGGGACCATCCACCGATAAGGATAACGTCTTAAGAGAACTAATTCTTTCCGGTATGGATGTAGCCCGTTTTAACTTCTCCCATGCTGACCATGAGGAGCACCTGGCGAGATTAAAGAAGATTGAAACGCTCCGGAAAGAATTAAATGTTCCGGTTGCTACACTACTGGACACGAAAGGCCCCGAGATCCGTATCGGTACCTTTAAGGATAATAAGAAGATCCATCTGAAGGAGGGCCAGACCTTTACTCTGACGACGCGTCCCGTGGAAGGAGACGAAACTCAGGTCTCCATCACTTATCCCAACCTGATTTATGATATTGATCCGGGCACCACCATCCTGATCGACGATGGACTGGTTGAAATGTCGGTCCTTGAAATGACCCCCACAGATATTATCTGTAAGGTAAAAAATACAGGCATTATCTCCAATAAGAAGGGCGTCAACGTTCCGGGTATTCATCTGTCCATGCCTTTCATCAGTGATAAGGACCGGGAGGATATCCTGTTTGGTATCCAGCATAATTATGACTTCATCGCAGCGTCCTTCGTAAGGACTGCGGAGGATATCCGTGAGATTCGTAAAATGCTGAATAAACATAATTCACAGACGAAAATCATTGCTAAGATTGAAAATCTGCAGGGTGTAGATAATATAGATGAAATCATCGAGGTTGCAGACGGCATCATGATTGCCCGAGGTGATATGGGTGTAGAGATGCCCTATGAGGATCTCCCTTCCATTCAGAAGACGATCATCAAGAAGGTATATAACGCAGGAAAACAGGTAATTACAGCCACCCAGATGCTGGATTCCATGATAAAGAATCCAAGGCCGACCAGAGCAGAGACCACGGATGTCGCCAATGCAATCTACGATGGTACAAGCGCTATTATGCTGTCCGGTGAGACTGCTGCAGGAGCTTATCCTCTGGAAGCTCTCAAGGCAATGGTCCGGATCACCCTGAGGACCGAGGCCGATATTGATTATAAGAAGCGTTTCCGTATCCTCGACCATGTAGGGGATCCCGATATTACGGATGCCATCTCCAGAGCTACCGTAACAACTGCACATGACTTGAATGCCAAGATGATTATCACGGTAACAACCTCCGGTAAAACTGCAAGGATGATTTCCAGGTACCGTCCGGAATGTATGATTATGGGATGCTCCACGGATCCCGTCGTATGCAGGCAGCTGAATATGGCTTGGGGTATCACTCCGCTTCTGATTGCGGTAGAGCATGATACCTTCGAATTATTCGACCATGCCATCGAAGCTGTAGAGAAAGCCGGCTACCTTAAGGATGGCGAACTGGCCGTGCTGACAGCGGGAGTGCCTTTAGGTACCTCCGGTACCACCAACATCATCAAGGTTCAGATTGCAGGCAATAAGGAGTCCTAAGCTCTATTCCGGAAATCATTCGCATTCGCCTTCGCGCACATAAAATGATTGCTATGGAAATCATTTCATGATACGATGAAATAAAACAATTGTACAAAAGGAAGGGGAACGTTACGCATGAAAAAGAAGGATTATATCAAGTGGGATGAGTACTTTATGGGAATTGCCCTGCTCTCAACCGAACGAAGCAAGGATCCCAGCACCAGTGTCGGAGCCTGTATCGTCAGTGAAGATAATAAGATCCTATCCGTAGGCTATAACGGAATGCCGATTGGCTGTTCTGATGACGATTATCCTTGGGAGAGGGAAGGCAGTCAGCTGGAAACAAAGTACTTCTATGTATGCCATGCGGAATTGAATGCCATCCTTAACTATACCGGAACACATATGAAGGGTGCAAAGCTATATACTACCCTGTTCCCCTGCAATGAATGTACGAAGGCAATCATCCAGAAGGGTATCAAGGAGGTCATCTACATGTGTGATAAATATGCACAAACTGAAGCTGTGATAGCAGCTAAGCGAATGATGACATCTGCCGGGGTCACCTTCCGTCAATACGAGCCCATCGGAAAGAATATTACAATTTCTCTATAAAAGCTTCCTGATAAAATCATAAAAATAGGCTTATATCATAGGGTTAACAGCCCGAAGATATAAGCCTTTTTATAAGAAATTTTATTATGAATTTATTCTATAACCATGTCTGATTTCTCGAACATCGAACTGATTTTATTCCCCTGCTGTGGAAGCTTCTTTTGTGACAGCTTCCTTAATATCACCTTTAAGCTTCACCCACTCCTCCTCATGCTCCACATAGTATAACGGGCACAGCTTTCCTGTCACATCATAATGACGGATAACATCCTTATCATCTAAATCAAACTCCAGACAAAGAGCAGCTACGAGATCCACCAGGGAAGCATAGGTTGTTTCACTAAATTTCCCGGTTTCATCCGGATGGCAGCATTCGATGGATATTGTATCATCATTACGCTTATTTGAGGCGTAGGCAACCTCAGTCAGCGGAATGCACTGGAGAATTTCACCCTTAAGGCCTATGATGTAATGACTGCTGGCCTTTGTCGTCTTCTTCCAGGAGAGGCTTTCAAAATAGCTGCGGTTACCCTCAGCTGTTGTCCCGGGATTCGCAGTATAATGGATGACCACACCTCGCACTCGCTTAAGCTGCGTCTGCGGTCTTGAGTATTCATTTGGAGTAAGGTATTGCTGCTTGATGACCGTACCGTTTGATAGGATAACCTCCACCGCTTCTGTTTTGTTTTCCGGAAGAACCCATCGATACAGGAGCTTACCGACCACTGCGGCCGACATGGCAAATATGGCAAACATCAAAACAATTGCCGTTATGTTCAGCGCCAATTTCTTTCTTCTCTCACGTCTCAGCCATTCTTCCTTCGATAATATCCTTCTCACCGGATTACCTCCCTACAACCACATAAACTGAGCGATAACATCAATATCTTAGCCAGAAATACATAATCTGTCAACCGATTGACTGAATATTCAGAAAATCTTAAGCATTACCAGTAATAAATAGGGACTTCAGTTTGAAGCTGAAATCCCTGTTATTCTATCCTGATATAAACGTAACCGAATATTACGCTGTTCCGTTATTCCTCTACACTGTAGTTCGGCGCTTCCTTTGTTATATGGATATCATGGGGGTGGCTCTCCTTTAAGGATGCCGCTGTAATCTTAATGAATTTTCCCGTATCCTGAAGTGTCTCGATATCCTTGGCGCCACAGTAACCCATACCGGATCTTAAACCACCGATCAGCTGGAATACCGTATCCTCAACGGTTCCCTTATAAGCCACGCGTCCTTCCACACCCTCCGGTACCAGCTTCTTAGCATCCGTCTGGAAGTAACGGTCCTTACTGCCCTGTTCCATCGCGGAGATGGATCCCATGCCACGGTATACCTTATATTTTCTGCCCTGATATAATTCAAAGGATCCGGGGCTCTCATCACAGCCTGCAAAGATGCTGCCCATCATACATACATTAGCACCTGCAGCCAATGCCTTCGTTAAATCGCCGGAATACTTGATACCGCCGTCTGCGATGACCGGAATACCATAAGGCTTCGCAGCCTCATAGGCATTTATGATGGCGGTAATCTGAGGAACACCGATTCCTGCTACAACTCTGGTGGTACAGATGGAGCCGGGGCCAATACCAACCTTGACCGCATCCACACCGGCTTTGATCAGATCCAGCGTAGCCTCACCGGTTGCTACATTTCCCGCAATAATCTGAACCTCAGGGTATGCATCTCTCACTTCTCTTACTACCCTGAGAACATTCGCGGAATGGCCATGGGCGGTATCAATAACGATTGCATCCACCTTGGCATTAATCAGTGCATTCACACGCTCCATAATATTATTCGTAATACCTACTGCTGCAGCACATAACAGTCTTCCCTGTCCATCCTTTGCTGACAGCGGGTATTTGATCTGCTTCTCAATATCCTTTATCGTAATAAGTCCCTTGAGATTGCCCTCCTCATCGACCAACGGAAGCTTCTCCTTCCTGGCCGCTCCGAGAATCTTCTTTGCTTCCTCCAGAGTAATGCCTTCCTTTGCGGTAATCAGGCCCTCCGAGGTCATGGACTCTCTAATTTTCTTAGAAAAATCTGTTTCAAATTTTAAGTCTCTATTTGTAATGATACCAACCAGTTTCTTGCCGTTTACGGTGATCGGAACACCGGAAATTCTGTACTTGGCCATTAACTCATTCGCATCCTGCAGCGTGTGTTCAGGGGATAAATAGAAAGGGTCAGTGATTACTCCATATTCAGAGCGCTTTACCTTATCAACCTCGCTTGCCTGTTCTTCAATTGACATATTCTTGTGAATGACACCGATTCCGCCCTGTCTTGCCATTGCGATCGCCATGCGGTTCTCGGTTACTGTGTCCATGCCCGCGCTCATCAGTGGAATGTTGAGCTTGATTTTTTTGGTCAGATTTGTTGACAGTTCAACTTGATTTGGTATGACCTCGGAATAAGCCGGTACCAGTAATACATCATCAAATGTGATTCCTTCACCAATGATATGACCCATTCGATTAATTCCTCGCTTTCTTATAAATATGATTGATAGTAGCTGGGTAAATATTTTTACAAGTATAACGAATAATACCCTGCTTGTCAACCTATAAAACCCGAAACACTTTACTTCCTTTACCTATGTGGAAATATGGGGAAAGGGTTGATTTATAATAAAATCAACCCTTACCTCATATATAGTATTTCAACCGTTGCTGTTTCATACACTGTAACCCATAAATCAGGAACAGAGTACTAATAAGCTGCCAGCTTCCTGGGACTCTTCTGTTTTATCACGGAAAGCATCTTCTCATTCGGCTCAAATAAAATCTTAAGCTTCTTCTCCTCTACATTTGCTACGATGACATAAGGCTTACTGTCCTTATTTCCCGAGGAGAAATCCTTCTCCAACAGCTTCATATAGGTATAGGTATCCAGAGCATGGGAACCTGCGGGTGCCATGATCTCAACCTGTTCAAAATCAATCCTCAGCAATGTTTTTCTCTTTGCTTTACCGGTGATCCTGTCAAAATCAAGCTGCCCATCCACAAAAACATATTCGTATTCCACATTGAGTTTGGGGAACAGGTAGAACATTCCAACAAGCAATACAACTCCCACCATGGAAAACACCTGTCCTAAAAACATTAATATAAAGCCAGCGATGAAGCCAAGGATGATAAGCATCCTGAGACCCATGGATGCTGCCGAATCCTTTCTTTTTACACCTGCTTCTGCATAAAGCTGATTCATTCCGACCTCCATCTGCCCTAAGTGGGCATAACTTATTATATCAAATTAAGATGGTACTACTATGATATGAAAATACTGGCGTCCTATACTTCAACTGTCCAACCATGAGTATCAGCAATTCGGCCAAGCTGGATGCCTGTGATCGTATCGTACAGTTTCTGGCTGATCGGGCCAATGTTACCGTCCTGTACCTGCATGATATGTTCTTGCCAACGGAGATGCCCTACCGGAGAGATGACTGCTGCTGTTCCGGTCCCAAAGACCTCCTCCAGGGTTCCGTTCTTATGTGCATCCGCTATCTCATTAATGGATATTTTTCTTTCTTCCACCGGAAGCCCCCACTCCTTGCAGAGTTCAATGACGGAAGCTCTGGTAACTCCGGGCAGGATACTGCCGTTGAGTTTGGGTGTTACTACGGTTCCGTTGATCTTAAAGAAGATGTTCATGGCTCCTACTTCTTCGATATATCTTCTCTCTACACCATCCAGCCATAATACTTGGGAATAGCCCTCCTCATGAGCCTTTACCTGAGCCTTCATAGAAGCAACATAATTACCTCCGGCCTTTGCTTCTCCAATTCCGCCCTTCACTGCCCTGACAAATTCATCCTCAATCCAGATTTTTACCGGATTAAGTCCCTCAGGATAATAGGGTCCGACCGGTGAGAGGATGATCATGAACAGATAGGTGTTGGAAGGTCTGACACCCAGAAAAGGATCCGTAGCTATGATAAAGGGTCTGACATAGAGGGAGGTGCCCGTCTTGGTAGGAATCCAAGCTTCGTCCACTTTCACAATTGCCTTCACAGCCTGTACAAAATCCTCAATCGGTAGCTCCGGGATGCAAAGTCTGTGATTCGTATTTATAGTACGCTCTGCATTCTTATCCGGACGGAACAATAAGATCCTTCCGTCATCTGATTTGTATGCCTTCAGGCCTTCAATCATTTCCTGCCCATAATGGAATACCATAGCTGACGGATCTAAACTTACGGGCTGATATGGTACTATTCTGGCGTCATGCCAGCCCTTGCCCTCTGTATAATCCATGATAAACATATGGTCCGTAAAGATCGTCCCGAACTTTAAGGGATCATCTGCACCGGGCAGTCCCTTCGGAGATTTGGTTTCTTCGTATCTGATATTCAGCATACACTTCATCCTTCCATTTTTGTATATCCTCTATAGTATTCTTCCTCTTGGGATTTTTCAAGTATTATTTCAAGCAATTTCCTAATTTTATGAAATTCACGCTATAGTTACTGTTGGGAACATTTCTTCCCTGGTTTTTATCTATACTATTGAAACCGAACGGTAATCATTTCAAGGGAAGCTTACTTCTTTCTTTCATACCTGCAGAAGGTATATGCCAAATCATAGTAGGTCTGTTCGTCCGATTCCTCCGCCAGAACCCAGTCCTCCATCTGATCCAGATTCGGGAAATAAGTATCTGCTGCATATTCATAGTCTATCTTCGTTACATGGGCTACCTTACAGAAGGGAAGCATCTGTCTGTAGATACTTTCTCCACCGATGACATAGACATCCTCTTTACGATAATTCTGCACCGCCTCCAGTGCCTCTTCAACACTGTGTACGACGACGGCATCAGCCACCCGGTAATCCGGATCCGAGGTAATCACCACATTGAGGCGATCCTTTAAGGGCTGTCCACCGGGAAAGCTCTCCAGTGTCTTCCTTCCCATAATGACCGCCTTATGGATCGTCTCATCCCGGAAGAAACGCTGATCTGCAGGAATCCTGACCAGAAGCTTATTCTGGTATCCGATTGCCCATTTGTTATCCACAGCAACAATTAAATTCATAGGGATTACCCACCTTTCTGAAACTTTGATGATGCCGGCTTGATGTTACAAGCACAATATTTAAACCGCTACAGGAATATTCTCTACCTTCGGGCCGAACTGATAATCCCTCAGATCAAAATCCTCCACCTTAAAATCATAAAAATCCTTCACCTCCGGATTCATCCAGAAGGTCGGAGCAGCATAAGTAGGACGTTCAATTAACTCCTTAATGATCGGGATATGTCTGTCATAAATATGGGCATCGGCAATCACATGAACCAGCTCGCCCACCTCATAGCCGCTGACCTGTGCCATCATATGAATCAACACCGCATATTGGCCGACATTCCAATTATTCGCTGCCAGGATATCATTGGATCTCTGGTTCAGAATGCCGTTTAGAACCAGCTTATCGCTGTCCTTCTTCTTCGTCACATTAAAGGTCATACTGTAAGCACAGGGATATAGCTTCATCTCATGAAGGTCCTGATGGACATAGATATTCGTCATGATCCGCCTGCTGTAGGGATTGTTCTTCAGGTCATAGATCACACGGTCCACCTGATCCATCTCACCTTCCTTATATCTGTGCTTCACACCGAGCTGATAGCCATAGGCCTTACCGATGGAACCTTCTTCATCCGCCCAGGCATCCCAGATATGGCTGCTCAGGTCATGTACATTATTCGATTTCTTCTGCCAGATCCACAGGATCTCATCAATACAGCTCTTGAAGGCTAATCTCCTGAGTGTTAACGCCGGGAATTCTTTGGACAGATCATAGCGGTTCACAACTCCGAATTGTTTGATGGTATATGCATACGTGCCATCCTCCCATTTCGGTCTTACCTTTTCTCCTTCGGTACTAGTACCATTTTCGAGAATGTCCTTGCACATCGTGATGAAAATATTATCCGCCAAGCTCATAATCATACCTCCCGGGTGTATTTTACGGTTCGTTCATAACTGCCATGTTCCTTCACGCAGATTAGTACTCACGGACTCCGTCTTTAGGCATTTGCACTGTAGTTCATGCTCTGCGCAGATTAGTAACTCACGGACTTCGTCCTTAGGCATTTGCTGTAGTTCATGCTCTGCGCAAATTAGTAACTCACGGACTTCGTCCGTTCGTTCACGTTGCACTTATCCATGTCGCTTAGTGCATTGCTTCAAGCGAGCTTGATCAATGCACTAAACGACATGGACTAATCTGCTTATCGTGTATATCTTAACTCATATGGACGTGGTAGGCAAGTAAAAAAGCAGGCAGCCGGTATAAAAATGACCCTGCTATATGTCTCGGATAAAACTGTTGCATGCAGTAACCGGGTTAACGGTCTCCGCATGCAACTATATGCTTTGGGAAAGCCTATGTAGTTAAAATGATTGTATTGTTCATTTAGAGCAGTACCAGTTGTTCCTCTGCGAATCTCTTGATATTGGAGGCATTGACATACTTTTTGGCAACACCCTCCTTAATCTCGATCAAGGTCGGTGCCTGAAGGATACTGAATTCCTTAGTGAGATCTACATTCTCCTCCGCATCAACGATTGTGTAAGGAAGATTCTTAAGATAATCCTTTGCTATACGGCAGTTCGGGCAGGTCTTCGTAGTGAAGAGGTATAGACCATCACCCATCAGATTATCTTCTTCCGGTTTGCTTACCTTACTGTTCGTAGCACCCACCGGCATCTCTCTGGAGTTTTCGATTTCGTATAACCTTCTGTTCTTATACTCCTGTGTTTTACCCTCGTTCCAGTTCTGTACTGGACGGTAATAACCGGTGATACGGCTGTATACCTCGGCGGGTTCACCGCAATGAGGACAGGTGAACTGCTCTCCGGGCAGATAGCCATGGGCTTTACATACGGAATAAGTCGGTGACATGGTATAGTAAGGAAGCTTATAATTCTCCGCAATGGTCCTGACCAGCTTAGCAGCAGCCTGCCAATCCGGAAGCTTCTCACCCAGGAAGGCATGGAATACAGTACCGGAGGTATAGAGAGTCTGAAGCTCATCCTGAATATCCAAAGCTTCGAAGATATCCTCGGTATAGCCTACAGGCAGATGGGAACTGTTCGTATAATAAGGAGTATCTCCGGGCTTACCTGCCGTCTTGATATCTGGGTATTTCTTTCTGTCATGCTTCGCAAGACGGAAGCTTGTTGACTCAGCGGGAGTAGCTTCCAGGTTATAGAGATCCCCATACTTCTCCTGATAATCGGACAGACGCTCCCTCATATAATTCAGTGTCCTGATTGCAAAATTCTTTGTCTCTTTATGAGTCATATCCTTACCAAGCCACTTTGCATTCAAGCCTACTTCGTTCATTCCGAGCAGACCAATGGTGGAGAAATGGTTCTCAAAGGATCCGAGATAACGTCTTGTATACGGATATAAGCCTTCATTCAAAAGCTTTGTAATGACATCCCTCTTTACCTTCAAGGACCTGGCTGAAATATCCATCATACGGTCGAGGCGGGTGATAAAGTCATCCTCACTCTCAGCTAAATATGCGATTCTCGGCATATTGATCGTAACAACACCCACGGAACCGGTGCTCTCACCGGAACCGAAGAATCCACCGGTCTTCTTCCTTAACTCCCTGAGGTCCAGACGGAGTCTGCAGCACATGGAGCGGACATCACTGGGTTCCATATCACTGTTTATGTAATTTGAGAAATATGGTGTGCCGTATTTTGCTGTCATCTCAAACAGCAGACGGTTATTCTCCGTATCGGACCAGTCAAAATTACTGGTAATGGAATAAGTAGGAATCGGATACTGGAAGCCTCTTCCGTTCGCATCGCCTTCTATCATGATCTCGATAAAGGCCTTATTCACCATATCCATCTCATTCTTACAGTCCTTGTATTTAAAATCCACTTCCTTGCCACCTACGATGCAGGGTAGCTCGGCAAGGTCATTCGGTACGGTCCAGTCGAGAGTGATATTGGAAAACGGAGCCTGGGTACCCCAGCGGCTCGGTGTGTTTACACCATAAACAAAGGATTGGATGCACTGTTTAACTTCTTTGTAGGATAGGTTATCAATCTTAACAAACGGAGCAAGGTAGGTATCAAAGGAAGAGAATGCCTGTGCTCCTGCCCATTCATTCTGCATAATACCCAGGAAATTAACCATCTGGTTGCAGAGTGTGGAAAGATGGCCGGCAGGGGAGGAAGTAATCTTACCGGGAATACCGCCAAGCCCTTCCTTGATCAGCTGTTTTAAGGACCAACCTGCACAATAACCGGTCAGCATGGACAGATCATGCAGATGGATGTCCGCATTACGATGTGCATTCGCAATCTCTTCGTCATAGATTTCTGACAGCCAGTAATTCGCTGTGACTGAGCCTGAATTATGTAAAATCAATCCGCCTACGGAATAGGTCACTGTGGAGTTCTCCTTTACTCTCCAGTCCTCTTCCTTCACATAGCTGTTCACAATCTCTTTATAATCGAGAATAGTGGACTTCATATTACGGATCTTTTCTCTATTCTTACGGTACAGGATGTAAGCCTTTGCCACAT
>JAEZJW010000071.1 GCA_023415595.1 Bacillota bacterium | reverse complement strand
TGTTGTGAAGGAGTGGTGTTTCTTTCATCTCCAACATATAGAATCTTTCAAAATCAATATCCAGTTCAGGAGCACCTCCGGTTGCTACGCCCTGATAGTCCTGATTATAGAACAGCCGATAGGTTTTACCTTCATGGATCAGTGGCAGCGCTTCATTAAGCTGCACCCAGTTCTTCCCATCATAGCCTCCCAGAAGGAGACCTTCAACAGCAATCGGGATGAAGGAATCTTGAAATAAAATCTCCGGGAAGTCCTTCCAGATCCGATTGTCAACATTGATGTAGCTTATGATATCCTGATAGGGCACCTCATAAAGGGCATATCCCCCGATAACAAAGGGTACTTCAATCCCTATTCCTAAGGAATCCTCCGTATAATAGCTGTAATATGGAGTATAGACCCCGGCAGCATCTGCCGAGGATAAGCCTTCCTTATTCAAGGAGTTGATATTGTCCTCCAACAGATCGGATAATCCCTGATCTGCATTCTCATGGGGTCCTATGTATTTACTGCCTGTAATAAACCTTGCCACAAAATCGTCCGATAACTTCATTGTATCCTTAAGCTTTACACTGTCTGCGGTATTCAGATCAATATTAGTGGAATAGAATGCATGGTTCGGATGGGCGGCACCGGGATAATTAGAATAAACCACATAGGTAATGCTGAGTAAATTCTCCCCCTCCCAGGCCACCTCATAGCTTTTTTCCAGAACAGAACCCTCTGCCTGATAATCCTCTATATCTTTCAGGGCATCCTTTTCAATCAGCTGATTGATTTTGTCCTGTTGCTTACTGTCCTTCAATCCCGTAAGCTTCGGATATTTAATTTTAACTCCGGCCTTTTCATAAGACGCTTCTGTGAACTCATATGTATTCGCGGATGCCTCTTCCTGATCCGGTGCATAATCCTGCGGACTACCTTCAGAATTATCTGAAGGACCATTATCGGAATTATCCTTCTGCCCATCCTCTGCCTGCGAAGGAGCTATTGTTGGTTCTTCCTCCCGGTTTATGATATCAGTATCCTTTCCTGAGGAATCCGTTACCTCTCCCTTTTTGCAGGATAGTACCCATGTCATTGTCATAAGAATAAAACATATAAGTAAAACCCGTCTCATAGTTTCTCCTTTCCATTACTCCTGATATCGATACTATGAAACCTATCAGCATTATCCCATAATAAAGTTGATGGCTTCTTCTATGTAGCGTTCAAAATTTTCCGGGTAAGTATGCCCCATGCCGTCAATTATATGGAGAATATACGGAAAATCTTTCTCCTTCAGAAGCTCAGCCAGCTGTATTGTGGAATCCAGGCTGATTTCATCCTTATCTCCGCAGATGATATAGAATTTGATACCTTTTTCCTTTAAAGCTGCAAACATTGGCTCCCATTCCTTAAGCTCAGGCAGCCAACAGCCGTTGAGGATAAGTCCTCTGACCTCAACAGCTCCTGTCAGGACCGCATAGAGGGACGCCCTGGTTCCGGCTGAGAAACCTCCGATAATCACCTTGGACTGATCGATGTGATATTCCCTAAGCAACTGAGCGTAGTGTACCTTTACTTCTTCGATCCCCTTCAGGTAATCTGTCCAGATGTAGGAATTAGAGAATTGTGGTTGGGAGGACTGTGGCAATGCCAAGAGGTAATCCTTGTTTGCGGAGGAATGCCAGTTTTCCTTAGCGATCAGAGCATTCTGTCCATTCCCGTGTAGTATCATCATTAATGGATAGGTATTCTCTTCTTTAAAATTCAACGGTTTAATTGTGATCAGTCCTGGCCTTGCAGTTTCCCTCGCTTCAAGTTCTCTCTGCCTGCACAGTTCAGCCAGTTCCTTAAACTCTTCCGTATCCCGAATTGATTTAAGATCCTCCTCCTGATACAGATAATCTACGGAATACCAATATCCCTTCTCCAGAATAGCTTCTTTTAATATTTGGATCGTTAAATCCTTATGTCCGGCCATGCAAGCGGTACAATATCTCAGATTATACAGATGTGTCTCAAAATCCTTGAAGCTGTCCATCTGTTCGGTGATCAGCTGATAAGCCTGCTCATATTGTCCTTCTAAATATAATCCTATGGATTGCTTAAAAAGGGACGAATAAGTCATAGATTATTTTCTCCTCTGCATTTAAAGTTTACCATAATTATACTCGATGTAAGATAGATATGCCATAGAAATATAACAGAACGAAGGGCAAATACCCCAAGTATTACCTCAGAGCGTTTGCCCAATCGTCCTTTCTATGAAAAATCAATTCATCCGAAGATGAAGTGATTACTCCATCATATAATATGCGGTAACAGGAGAATTCATAAGCTTTTTTAACGTAATTACTCCGATTACCGCATATAAATTTGTTATATCATGAACGAAAGAATGTTCATGGAAATAAATCAAACCAGATAGTTTTTCATATTCTTTAATGCTGACTTTTCCAGGCGGCTGACCTGCGCCTGGGAAATATTGATTTCCTTAGCTACCTCCATCTGTGTCTTACCCTCAAAGAAACGCAGTTTGATGATGTTATGCTCCCTCGGGGACAGCTTTTCCATCGCTTCCTTTAAGGAGATTTCTTCAATCCAATTCTCTTCCTTGTTCTTCTTATCACTGACCTGGTCCATGATATACAGAGCATCCCCGCCTTCTACATAGACAGGATCATAGAGGGAAACCGGACTCTGGATTGCATCGAGCGCATACACGATGTCCTCCTTGCTGATACCGATCTCCTCCGCTATTTCACTGATGGTCGGTTCCTTCTCATTCTTCTTCACCAGAGCTTCCTTCGCATAGATCGCTTTGTAAGCGGTATCCCTCAGGGACCTGCTGACCCGGATCGCATTATTATCCCGCAGATATCGGCGGATCTCACCGATAATCATGGGTACTGCGTAGGTGGAGAATTTTACGTTCTGTGTTATATCAAAATTATCGATTGCCTTCATCAGTCCGATGCAGCCAATCTGAAATAAATCATCTACATTTTCATTACTGTTGGAAAATCTCTGGATGATGGAAAGCACCAGTCTTAAGTTGCCTTTAATGTATAGTTCTCTTGCTTCTTTATCCCCGCTTAATATTCTTTGAAACAATTCTTCCTTTTCACTGTTTTTCAATAATGGCAGCTTCGATGTATTAACACCGCAAATCTCAACCTTATAAAGAGCCATGACGAAACCTCCGAATCATTATCATTAACACGTCCGTATGAAGCATACGTCCACAGGAAGAAAAGCGCAGTTCTTGTGATTCGTGTTAATAAAATGATTCACTTTTTGGAACTTCTTTATACGATTGGATGGAAAGAAATAATTTCCAAATTGCCATTACCTTGAAAGAACCCGGAAGGAGCACCGCTGTGCGAGTTTCGAAGTTCTTGCCAACAGTTTTGGACGGTTTCTCCAAAACTGTTTATAATTATGGTATTTTCAAATTATTTCTATTCAAAACGCACCATCTCTTTTTTCAGCCTTTTGATAATCTTCTTCTCCAGCCTTGAGATATAGGATTGGGAAATGCCTAGCAGGTCCGCTACCTCTTTCTGTGTTCTCTCATTCCCATCGTCGGTATTCAGACCGAATCTCAGATCCACGATGATCCGTTCCCTCTCGGACAGCTTGGAAAGTGCTTTCCGTAGGAGCTTACGGTCCACTTCCTCCTCGATATTACGGTAAATGACATCCTCTTCCGTACCCAGAATATCAGAAAGCAGCAGCTCATTCCCGTCCCAGTCCACATTCAGGGGTTCATCGATAGAAACCTCCAGCTTGGTCTTGTTGTTTCTCCTCAGGTACATCAAGATTTCATTCTCGATGCAGCGGGAGGCATAGGTAGCAAGCTTGATGTTTTTATCCGGATTAAAGGTGTTAATTGCTTTGATTAATCCTATCGTTCCGATGGAGATCAGATCCTCTACTCCAACCCCTGTATTATCAAATTTCTTAGCTATGTATACAACAAGTCTTAGGTTGTGCTCAACTAAGATTGCCTTCATTTCACCGTCGCGTTCTGTACCTAATTCGGCGATGACCTCAGCTTCCCTGACCGGATCCAACGGAGGCGGCAATACCTCTGCCCCACCGATATAGTGGATCTCTCCCTTTTGTCCGAATAGTATGGTCCAGATGTCCGGGATCATCCGAAACTGAAACTTGTTCTGTATTGATAACTTTAAAAGCATGGTTAACCTCCCATATTCCCTTTCATTACGTGCATCGGAATGTGAATTACTTTTGAAATCACAAATCCATCTACAAAAGCTCCTTATGTAATATCACATGATATTCCTCTTTGGATGACAGACGATTATCGCAAAACGCTGCGGTAACCTTCTCGTTACAGATTGTTTCCTTCCCTGTATTAATCAAGACCTTATCCAGTTTAATTCCTAATAGCATTCCGCTTTTTCCGACAGAGCGGTAAGGAATAAATCTAAGGCGCAGAATACTTTCTGTTCCGATATTCCATCTGCCGGTATCCAGATCATTTCCCTCCAGGTACTGTTTTGCAACCTCAAGATCCCTGGCAAACTCCGGCGTCAGCAAACCCTCCATCAATGAGTTTTCTATCACCATGACGGGTCTTTTATAGATAGGGTCATGCAGGCAATTCCCGGTATCCATCAGCCCTTTGGTGCGAACACTTCTTCCATCAAGCACCAGCTCGACCTCATAGGTTTCAGGGGTATTATGACGGTACCAGGCGAGTAATCGGATCACCAATATAGAAACTAAAGTGATAATTAAGACGGAACCACCGACAAATAACCACGATACATTGCTGAAAAGAATACCCTTCCCCAGAGAAATGAGATACATTTTCAGGTTTGTTTGATAATAGATAGAATTCATAAGTCCACCCACAAAATATGTAATTAAATTCATAACTATGAACTGTTTCAGCAAATCGGCCATTTTCATCCGGCCGAAGGCTGTTATTATCATAAGTATCGCACCAGCTCCATACAGAATTAAAATCTTGAAGACCACATTCAGCCAAGGATAGATACAGACAATTACCGCCAAAATACCTCCGATTGCCGCGGCTCCCGCCATTCTATAGAGTCTGCTGTTTTTACGGTTCACCTTCTTTAACAGGAGGATCAGGATAAAATCGAAACAAAAATTAAGGATAAATATAATATCTGGATATACCTCTAGATACAATTTTCACCTCCATATAATCAGGTAATCATCCTCTGTATTCGAATATTTTTTTACTGATAATGTACATACCGATTATAACTTGTTTGGTTTCCAATTTATGTCAGTTTCTGGTGCCCGTTTCTTTGTTTTCATTTACATATTATTACAGTTTCTGAAGTAATCTTATCTTTTGGCACAAAAAAAGCTGTCAGATTATTCTTTTACAAATAATCTGACAGCCTTAATCTCTTAAGTATAATGATTTTTCTTTGATAGTTACTGAAATCTCATAATAAATTCGACAGATACTCCGGTAACTTTTATCTATTTATTGTGACGATTTTTCTGAAGGAATTCCGGAATCTTAATTCCGCTCGGGTCTGTATTCGTATTTGCGGGAGCCTTACCGGGTTGACTGATTACCGGTCTTCTGTTCGGATCAGTCTGGTAGGTCGGCTGGTAGGAAGTCGCCGGCTGACTGTAAGGGCTGCTGGCTGTAAAGCTGCGGTTAATGCTGACCTCCGGTTTGGAAGGTGTATGTATCGGCGTATTTGCGGAATGTCTCAGGAAATCAGGAGTCTTCACCAGCTCCTTACCCCTTCCGTCAAGACCGGTAGCAATTACGGTAATCGTCGCCGTATCCGGTGTGGTAGCATCATACATCGCACCAAAGATAATATTAGCCGTATCACCTGCCAGCTCCTGCACCAGAGTTGCAGCTTCATTTGCTTCCACTAAGCTGATGTCACCGGAAATATTAATAATTACATGGGAGGCACCCTGGATGGTTGTCTCTAGGAGCGGGCTGGTAATCGCCTGCTTCACTGCTTCCACGCATTTATCATCCCCGGTTCCCAGGCCGATACCGATGTGTGCAACACCCTTGTCCTTCATTACTGTCTGGACATCGGCAAAGTCGAGGTTAATCAGTCCGGGTACATTGATCAGATCCGTGATACCTTGGACACCTTGTTGAAGAACTTCGTCTGCTTTTCTTAAAGCATCCGGCATCGTGGTTCTGCGGTCAACAATTTCAAGTAATTTATCATTCGGAATAACGATTAAGGTATCCACATGCTCTTTCAGTCGTTCGATCCCGCTGACTGCATTGGCCATACGCTGCTTTGCTTCAAATTTGAAGGGCTTAGTCACGATACCAACCGTAAGGATTCCCAGTTCCTTAGCAATCTGAGCTACGATCGGAGCCGCGCCGGTTCCTGTTCCGCCACCCATGCCACAGGTGACAAAAACCATATCAGCGCCCTTGATCAGCTCTGACAGCTGCTCTCTGCTTTCTTCTGCAGCCTTCATTCCAATCTCAGGCTGGGCACCGGCACCGAGACCTTTTGTAAGCTTCTCACCGATTTGGATGCACTGCGGAGCCTTGCAATTTTTCAGGTGCTGCTTGTCCGTATTCACACAGACAAATTCAACACCCACGATATTTTCCTCTATCATTCGATTAACGGCGTTATTACCTGCTCCTCCTACCCCAATTACAAGTATTTTTGCAGTAGTATCCGCCTCATTTGTTCTTATCTCAAGCAAGGTCAATTCCTCCTTCATCGTATTCTTCTATTAATTTTGCACTGCTTTTCTGTCCAAATTATTGTTTTATAATTCCTCTGAAAACCACATTATAATGGGATTAATTTCTGATCTCATACAATTTATGGTGTTCCTAATCCTAATATATATAATATCTTTAAATTCCCAAATAATCAAGCACAATTTTAAAAAAATGTGATTTATTTAGTTAATTTTTATCTATTCTGACGATTTCTTAGGTGTTGCTATAATCGTTTTAGTACCCTCATTATATTTCGTCATATCCAGCACTAATTTCGTTCCTTCAGACTTGTCCAAAATGTTATTAAGCTCTCCACCGGAACCTTGCAGAATGTCCCTCAGCTCGCATAAAACTTCATCATAGGAAGTCCTCTTTCCCAACAATGCGGTAACCTTGTCACACTCCACCGTGACCTCATAATCGCTGTTGAACCTGATTGTCTTAACCTCCAGATCAAATTTATCGACCAGCTGTGTCAGGTTCAGGATTGTATCAAAAAGCTCATCCTTTTGTACTTCGAGCTTCTCATTCAATATGATTTTATTGAATTTAAGACCTTTTATCAGTGGTATGTCCGGCAGCTGTTCCGAAGAGCTTTCGACAACAATTCCGTCCTTATCAAAATACAGGTATTCTCCCATGAATTCCACACAGCCGGTCATCATCTTCTCATAAATTCTGATTGTGACCGTATGGCTGCCATTCAGCTCCAGGTCTGCCTTTTCAATATAGGGCAGCTTGAAATCGGTAAAATAATTGTATTTCAGATATAGGAGCAACGCATTGGAATCCAGTTTTGTCTTTATCAGACAGTCCTTAATCTCCTCTTCCGTATACCTGGTTGCACCTAATACCTTTACATCCTTTATCGTGAAGCCAAATCCGAAGATCAGAAACGGTATTACCAGAAAAAGTAATACCTTCAATCCCCGGACCGTGAACCTCCTCAGTACCGTATTAGAATTCCTGTACGTTTTTTTACCCATTCCTTACTCCCATGTACTTATAAGACATTTTCACTGCAATATCGGATGTTGGCTCCTAACAGTGACAGATCTCTGCAGATATCCTCATAGCCCCGTTCTATACAGGTAGCTTCCCTGATGACAGTAGTTCCTCTTGCTGCCAGGCCGGCAATGACCATGGCTGCACCGCCCCTCAGATCATGGGCTTCCACTACCGCTCCCTGCAGTTGTCTGACTCCTGTAATAATTGCACGGTTTCTCGGCACCTCAAGACTGATGTTTGCCCCCATTTTCCTAAGTTCTTCCGCATTCTGAAAACGAGACTCGAATATTTCCTCCTGTATCGTGCTTTTTCCATCTGCCAGACTTAATACGGTCATAAATTGCGACTGCATATCCGTCGGAAACCCGGGATAGGGCTGTGTCTTCAGTAATTCAACCGGCTGCAGTCTTCCCTTACAGCTCATTTTCAGGTTATTCCCATCAGATTCAATGTTACAGCCGATTTTCCTTAAGATCCGAATCACGGATTCGATCTGCCTGACAGGAGTATCAAATAATAAAACTTCTCCCCAGGCAGCCGCAATAGCTGTCATATATGTTCCGGCAACGATACGATCCGGCGGAAGGGTATATTCCACATCATGAAGCCTCTTTACACCTTCCACCTCGATAAAGGCAGAGCCCTTACCGCAAATCCTTGCACCTGCTTCTACCAGGTAATTACATAATTCTAAAACCTCCGGTTCCCTGGCTGCATTGTATACCCGGGTGACTCCCTCCGATAATACGGCTGTCAGAATAGCATTCTGAGTGGCACCCACGCTGGGGAACTCCAGAAATATGTCATTCCCGATGATATTATCCGTATGACAATGGATAATACTCTCATCTTCACCTAAAAACTCTTGTGAAATATTCATCTTCTTTAATGCATTCAGATGATAATCAATCGGACGTTTCCCGATGGAACAGCCCCCCGGATAAGCTATCGTTGCCTCATGGCAACGGCCCAGTAATGCACCTAAGAAAAGGACTGAGCTTCTCATCTTTCTGACTGCGCCCTCCGATACGGCACACACCCGAACCGTAGTCGTGTCCACAATCAGGGTATTACCCTCCCATACGGCTTTACAGCCGATTTCTTCGAGAACCTTTATCATATGGAACACATCAAGAATTTTGGGGCAGTTCTTTAGTATCGTAATACCTTTATTCAAAACTGTTGCAGCAATAACTGGTAATGCTGCATTCTTTGAACCTTGTATTTTGACTTCACCCTTTAACTGCTCACCGCCGATTACAGCGATACTCGACATAGCACACCTCAGACAATTAAGGAAATATACTACTACTATATGAAATCTCCTTTGTCCGCGTGATTAAAGCAAAAAGAGTCTAAGTTCTCTCCGATCGTATTTGATTTGATACGCCGAGAACGATTCCCATCTCGAAGAGGATTACCATGACCGAGCTGCCTCCGTAGCTGATGAACGGAAGCGGGATACCGGTTGAGGGTATGGTGTTGGTAACTACGGCTATATTAATTAATACCTGTATTGCGATATGGGCAAGGACACCGGTGGCAATCAGTCCGCCAAACAGATCCGGTGAGTTAATGGCGATGATAAAGATACGCCATACCATCAGGAGGAAGAGCAGGATCAGGGCAATGGCTCCAAACAGCCCCAGTTCCTCACAGATAACTGAGAAGATCATATCATTGTGGGATTCCGGGATAAATCCAAGCTTTTGCATGCTCTCTCCGAGCCCTTTACCGAAGATTCCTCCGGAGGCAATGGCATATAAGCCCTGCAGAATCTGATAACCCTTCGGCTCCGTCTCTACATTCAGCCAGACTGTAATACGCTCCGACCGGTAGGATACGAAGAAAATCAACAGCGA
The DNA here is from genome assembly GCA_023415595.1 of Bacillota bacterium. Taxonomy (GTDB): domain Bacteria; phylum Bacillota; class Clostridia; order Lachnospirales; family Lachnospiraceae; genus Mobilitalea. Next base: position 16,509 of record JAEZJW010000071.1, on the reverse strand, counting down.
TCCCACGGCAGCAAGTAAAGTTCCCGAGATGATAAAATAGGCCTTCTTCTTACTGGCAACAAAGCAAATGGATACCATGATGACACATACGACCAGAGCTGTTGAAAAGTTCTCAATTACGATAAGGGCAAGTAAGGGCGATACAAATAATACTACTCTGATAAAGCCCATGAATTTATCCAGTTTCCTGGGTGCCATGTTTACTATGTAGGCGGTAAATAGGATTACCGCGATTTTCGTCAGCTCGGAGGGCTGGAACCTTCCCAGCGGTCCTAAGCTGATCCAACGTTTTGCTCCATTAATAACGTCTCCAAAGATCAGAACATAAACCTGAAGGAAAATACAAAGCCAGAATAATAGTGTAATCGGTTTCAGTCTAATGACCGGCAGCTTTGTGATAAAAATATGATAATCTATCTTGGATACCAGCAGCATGATCAATATACCGACTCCGCCAAAGAGTGCCTGCCTCTCAAGGTAATGAGTGGCATTGCCAAACACTCTCTCTGCATTATAGGAAGAGGTACTGTAAATCATGACTAAGCCGAAGCAAAAGAGAAAAAGAATCAGGAATAATAAGCTGTAGTCATAGTAGCTATGCAATTTCTTTTGCTTGATTTCACCGGCAGTTCTGGCCATGATTTCCTCCATGATCATCTGATAATGCTAAAAGTCAATTAATAAATAAATCTAAATACATTTCCATGCACTGATTGGTATTACAACAGCTCTCTGACATATTCCTTGAATAGTCTGCCCCGCTGCTCATAATTTTCAAACATGCCCCAGCTGGCGCAGGCGGGGGATAATAGAACCGCATCCCCATCCTCTGCTTTCTCTGCACATACTTTTACGGCTTCCTTTAGGTCATCCACCATAATAATATTGGTAAAACCGTGCCGTAGAGCTGTCTCAGCAATCTTCTCCCTGGTCTGGCCAAGGAGTACCAGGTATTTCACCTTACCCCCGAACGCTTCGATCCATTCGTCGAACTCATTATGCTTATCATAACCGCCGCCGATCAGCAGGGTCGGGCTCTTCATTGCCTGAACCGCCTTGATCGAGGCATCGGGATTGGTTCCCTTAGAATCGTTGTAATAAGTTACCCCGTTAATCGTCTCAACATATTCAATCCGGTGCTCCACCGCGTTGAAGGAGGTGATGGCCTTATGAATCAGTTCCATCGGTACTCCCATAGTTATCGCAATTCCGATACCGGCCATAACATTCTCATAACTGTGCTTGCCAAGAACTCTAAGCTCATTGACATTGCAGACCAGCTGCTTCTCTCCGCCCACTGTATAATAGATCTCGTCACCCTCCAGGTATAACCCATCCTTAAGGACCCTTGCACTGGAGTAAAACATTACCTTCGTATGGAGTCTGCCGGCCATGGCACGAAGTTCGGCATCTTCATGATTTAGTATGCAAACCTCGGACATAGTCTGGTTCTTCGCAACATTTTCCTTCATACTGATATAGGTTTCCATCGTATGATGCCGGTCCAGATGGTCCGGCGTAATATTTAAGATCGCACTGACATCGGGCTTGAATTCATGTATCGTCTCCAGCTGGAAGCTGCTCAGTTCAATGACTGACACGGACTGCTCGGAGGCCTCCATGGCGATATCCGTATAGGGATTGCCGATATTGCCGACAACATACACCTCAGGAAAATAGGTCTTCATGATCTCTCCTACCAGGGTTGTCGTAGTAGTCTTGCCATTCGTACCGGTAATTCCGATGATCCTACCCTTGGAGAAGCGGTAAGCCAGTTCAATCTCTCCCCAGACCGGTACTCCCATAGAACTGATTTTAACCACAACCGGATTGTCGATTGCGATGCCCGGGCTGATCACCAGCAGGCTGATAGCAGGAAGGAGTTCCTCCGGCAGTTCACCGAAGACAGCCTGAAAATTATGGTGAATATCAATTTTATCCTTAAAATCCTCCGCCCTCAGCTTCGCATTGCCGTCATACAGAACCACAAAGGCTCCTTGCTTCTGCAGTAATCTGCTTGCAGAGATTCCACTTTTCGCCGCCCCGAATACCAGGACCTTCTTATCCTTTAACTGCATATCAGTCTCCATTCCTCCGTTTTGCGGAAGTTTCAATCAAATGTAAAATAGTCTCTATTCACAGATGTAACATCCGGGTGAGTCAATTTCATGGCATTTTTTAAAAGCGTAGTGTTCCTTCCGATGATTTACGACATTCCCATCAGTGCGATCAGGCAGAGAATTGTTGTAACGATTGAGAAGACAGCAACTACTCTCGTCTCAGCCCATCCCATGAGTTCAAAATGATGATGGATCGGTGCCATCTTGAATAATCTTTTCCCTCCGGTCAGCTTAAAGTAACCGACCTGCAGAATTACCGAGATTACTTCTACCAGATAGATGAGTCCCACCAGAAGAATGAACAGGGGCATCTTCATGACATAGGCTGAGGATGCCACGAACCCTCCCAGTGCCAGTGAGCCCGTATCCCCCATAAACACCTTAGCCGGATACACATTATATAGAAGGAATGCCAGCAGGCTGCCTGCAGCGGCTCCGGTAATCGGAGATATTCCGTTGTGCAGACCGATAGCAACTACAGTAAAGAAGGTTGCGATCAATACGGTTACACTGGACTCAAGTCCATCGAGGCCGTCTGTAAAATTGGAGCCATTTACGGTGCCTAATACCACCATGAAAAACATCGGCAGAAACAGATAGGAAACATCTGCGTATTTTCCTCCCGAGAAGGGAATCAGCATCAGGGTAACATCCTCCATGGAATTGACAAGGTAGAACCCTAAGATGGCAGTGACCAGAATCTGCCCCAGCATCTTCTGCCAGGCCTTTAAGCCCATGGAACGCTTCATCACCACCTTGATGTAATCATCAATAAAACCGATGATCCCAAAACCAATCGTAGCAAATAAAACAGGTACGATTTCTTTATGATCCCTAATGTAGAATAAGGAAGTAATCGAGATGCTAAGTACGATGACAATCCCCCCCATGGTAGGCGTCCCGGATTTCTTCTGATGGGACTCCGGCCCTTCCTGTCTGATAAACTGTCCAAATTTCAGTCTCTTAAGGAAGGGGATCAATAGCGGGCATAGCACCACACAAACTCCAAACGATATGATAACGGGTAAGATCATCTTAAAATCCGAAAAACCCATTGTAAAACTCCAATCCGCCATTGCATCAGGCATATTTCTTAAAAATCTTATGTAATTTACCTAGTGCTCTGTATAGGAAGCGACCCTGCTGCGTACTTATACAAGGGATTCTCAGAGCACTTGCTATTATACTTTAATGAGTATGAAAAAACAATAATCAATTGAAGTAAAGAATCAGGTCACTATCCTTCTCCACGTTCTCTCCGGGCAGGGGGAATTGTTCGATAACCTTCTCCCCTTCGCCTAGCTGATACAGCTCTCCGAAGTCATAGATCTTGATAAGCTGCTTCGCTTCCTTCTCTGTTTTCCCGATAAAATCCGGCATAACAAAGGTTCCGATATTATATTCTTTGGCCTCGGTCTCGCTGTAGCTGGGCTCTATTCCCATATAAGGGAGAATGTTATCATACAGCTCTGCAATCACCGGTGCAGCGATTGTTCCGCCATAGTAAATACCCTTCGGTTCATCAATCAGAATCAATGCCATGACCTGAGGGTCATTGGCCGGTGCAAACCCGATGAAGGAGGAGATATATCTTCCACTCCTTCTGGGCAGCTTCTCAGAGGTAGCGGTCTTCCCGCCGACGCGAAAGCCGGGAAGATATGCACGCTTTCCGGTACCGTCGGATACCACTGCTTCTAAGAGCATTTTCATAGTCTCTGAGGTTTCCTTGGAAACAGCGCCTTCGGAGGTTTTATATTCTAAGGTCTTTATGGTTCTGCCTTCCGGGCTCTTAATGGATACTCCGACATGGGGTGTTACCAGCTTTCCACCGTTTACGATTGCACTGCCTGCTGCTAACAGCTGAAGCGGTGTAATCTGGAAGGACTGCCCGAAGGACATGGTGGCTAATTCTACGGCCTTTATAATATCCTTCTTATGCATAATTGAATTAGCTTCTCCGGGAAGATCGATTCCGGTCCTTTTAAATAAGCCCAGTTTGTCATAATATTCGTACATCTTATCTACGCCGACTCGTGCTCCGATCTCCATAAAGACCGGATTACAGGAATTCTTGATTCCGTCGACGAAATCCTGACTGCCATGGCCGCCAGCCTTATGGCATCGGATCAGACGGTCTTCTACCTTTTTATATCCGGGGCAGAAGAAGGTATCTGTAAGCTTTACTACCTTTTCCTCCAGAGCAGCTGTCGCTGTTACAATTTTAAAGGCCGATCCCGGTTCATAGGTATCACTGATACAGGCATTGCGCCACATACCATTCAGAAGCTCCGTTTTCTCTTTCTCTGTCAGCGTCTGTCCGGCATACCTTGCCGCTATATCATCGCTTAAGGTATAGGGATCATTCAGATTAAATTCGGGATAATTGACCATCGCATAGATCTCACCGTTCTGTGGATTCATCAGGATGATCTTAACATTATTCGCTCCCTTGGCCTTCATCACCTTCTGGGCTGCCTGTTCCGCATATTTCTGCATATTCACATCCAGGCTTGTGTATAAATCATTTCCGGGCTGGGGCTCAATCCTATCCTCCGCTGCATTCTCGATTTCGACACCGTAAGCTGTCGTCAGAGTGAGGATGGTACCATCGATGCCCTTCAGATAATCCTCGTATTTTACTTCCAGGCCGATTATTCCCTGGTTATCGCTTCCGGTAAAGCCAATTACCTTAGAAGCCAAGCTTTCATATGGATAGTATCTTTTATAATCCTCATCCACCATAACTCCGTCCAGGTCATATTCACGGATCTTGTCGGCAATCTCCTTATTCACATTCGACTTGATCCGTTCAATGGAGGATCTCTTCTCTACCCGCTTTCTGACTGCAGCTTCGCTGAGGCCAAGCTCTGTCGAGAGCACCTGTATGACACGTTCCGGATCCTTAATCTGACTGTGTATAACGGAGATGGTGCAGACCGGTTTGTTGGTTGCCAGCTCTACACCGTTACGGTCATAGATGCTGCCCCGCTCTGCCTTGATCGCTCTTTCCCTCTCGTGGAGAGCCTTTGCTTTGGCTGCATAATCTCCTGATTTATAAATCATATAATAACCCAGCCTGCCCATAAGGCCTATGGACGAGAGTATTACTACCATTACGATGATTAATACATTTTTTCTGTTAAATGTCCTATTTCTGGCCATCAAATCAAACCTTGAATCTCTTGTCGTTTCATTTTATTACATATGCTGTCTCTTTATTCATTCATTGGTCCGATTGCAGCTCCATTATACTCGTCCTCTGTATTTTCTCCGGAATTTTCATTGATATCTGCTCCGGAAGCCGGATCCCCGGCTGTCCCATTCTCGTCTCCGTTTGTACCCTCCGGTCCATTCGGTAAGCCGTCCTCCTCTGTTTGAGTTTCCTCACCAGCATTTTGGTCTCCCTGAGTATCGCCCTGCTCTGCTCCTCCTTCGGGTTGTTCGCTGTCAGGATCATCCTCAGTAGTAACGTTCTCCTGTCCATTAGTTCCTTCCGGATTGTTGGTGGACTCTTCACTTCCGGGCACAGTATTACCTTCCTGTCCGGGAATAACTGCTCCCTCTGCATTGTCTGCGGCAGTATCGTCTTCTCCCGGCAGCAGATAATCAATCTCTCCCTCGGGATAGATTCCTAAGGCAGGAAGCACTTCCGTTAATACCTTACTGGCTAATTTCGTTGCGATGGAGCTGTCATCCTGTCTCTCTACATTCTGAGGTTCGTCCACGATGACATAAATAACGATTTCAGGATTAATCGCCGGAACAGCTCCCAGGAAGGATACCAGATAGGTCTTTGCATCACGGGGGTATTTCTGTGCAGTACCGGTCTTACCTCCGACAGAATATCCGGGAACCTGAGCCGGTTTAGCCGTTCCCAGTTCTACAGTCTGGTACATATATTTCTGAATAAACTCGGAGGTTTCCTCCGATACTGTCTGCTTAATCAAGGTCTTGTCCATCTGGGTTACGGTCGCACCGGCATCATTCACAATCTTCTTAACGATATGAGGCTGATAATAGTAGCCTCCGTTCACCAGAGAGCTATAGCCGGCTGCCATCTGCAGCATGGTTACATTAAAGTTCTGTCCGAAGCTGTTGGTTGCAAGATCTGTTGCATTCTTATCCTTCGCCAGGATACCTGCTTCCTCACCGGGAAGATCCACTCCGGTTTTCTGCCCGAAACCAAAATTCATCTGATAGGGATAGAAGATATCCTTACCCTCCATGGCTGCAATCTGCATCAGGGCATCATTACAGGATTTCATCAGAGCTTCCCCAAGTGTAACATTCCCGTGTCCGGTTCTCTTATTACACTTAATATCAAAGCCTCCGATATGCTCGGAACCATCACAGTAGAAGCTGGTATTCTCATTTACCAAAGCCTCCTCGAGCGCGGAGGAAACAGTAAAGGGCTTGAAGGTCGATCCGGGCTCATAGCCGTAGCTGATGGCATCGTTCTTCCAAAGCCTGTTCAGAGCCTCGATTTTCTGCTCCTGAGTCATGGAAGCCAGCTCTTCCTCCGGATAGATCCCTGTAAGATCTCTGGGGGAATTCAGGTTATATTCCTGATTGGAGGCCATGGCAATAATGTCTCCATTATTCGGATCCATCACCAGAATACCGATGTTCTTGCTCCCGGTTTCCGCATTAAAATCTATGATATTTTTCTGAAGAATCCGCTGGACATTGGCATCAATTGTAGTAACAATAGAGTTGCCATTCTCCGGCTTTTTCACGATCCGTTCAATATTAAGGGAGGAATCATAATAACCGTATTCTCTTCCGTTTGTTCCATTCAGCAGATCATTATAGTATTCCTCGATCCCCCAGAAGCCGGTATTATCTGAGGAGGTAAAGCCTAAGAGATCACAGGCGAGAGTATCAAAGGGATAACTTCTGATATATTCCTCCTCAAACCAGGTGCTCTTGATATGGCTGTTGGTTTTCATGAGTTCTTTGAACCTACTCACTACATCCAGTTTTAAGTTCTTCTTTAAGATGACATACTGGCTCTCCGGCCTGTCTTTCAGGATTTGATTCACTTCGGACGGATCAATACCGAAATTAGCGTACAGTGCATCGGTCGTTTCAGCTATGTATTCAGAATTAATTAGCAGATTTTTCGGATCCAAAACCAGGCGGAACTGAAGCTCACTTCTTGCCAGAACTGTACCGTTCCTATCCATAATATCACCGCGTTTATACGGCAGGACAGCACTGACATAGGATTGTCTGGACAAGACCTGCTTGGCATAACGTTCGCCATCCGTCTGCATGATATAAATCAGTCTGCCGATCAGAGCGGTTAAAAGAAGAGTTATAACACAAAATACAAGCAATAATCTTGCTTGCATTCGTGAGGTAAAGGATTTTATTTTCTTTTCTGTAGATTTTTCCATCGTATTCAACCTCATCTCATCCGTTCCTTATTCCGGTATATCCCGATATTGTCTTACATATCCCTCATCATTGCTCTGATATGTGATTACCGTATTTTTATTCGGATAAACCATACCAAGTTCGCCGACAGCTACCTGGTATACATAGTCCAAATCATAGGCTGAATTTATCTGCTCGTAAGCAGCATCATTTTCATTCTTCATTGTGGTCAGGTTATGTTCCATAGAGACTATCTCCTTCTCCATGGCAGTTACATCATATTGAAGCATCAGAAACTCTACGCAGAAATAAAGCGTGGCGATAATCGCAATCGTAAGCACCAGCATAGAGGCCATATTAATTCCGGATACCATTCTGGGCGCCCTGCGCTCCTGTCTCTCCGGTACCTGTCTTCTCTCCGGTAAGGGCTGACGTCCAGGAATCGGAGTAGAAGTATGCTCCCTTCTTTCAGGTACTGCATTCAGCTTACGTACGGTATTCCCATCCACATAGCTTGTCCTGCGATAGTCAAATTGATTCTTTCTGTTACTTGCCTCCATGTAATAACCCCTCTCCACACCACTTAAGTCTAATTATCCTGCGTATTCAGATGTCATCGAATGCTGGTTATTTCCCGGGAATTCCCGGGCTCCTCTTCTTTGTAGCTCAATTTCTTACGTTTATTAACTTATTGTACTTGGCTGATTCTTTCGAAGACCCTCAGCTTCGCACTTTTTGATCTCTTATTGTATTCCAATTCTTCCTCCGAAGGAAGGATGGGCTTCCTGGAAATTACGATACCCTGCGATTTCTTGCCGCAGACACATACAGGAAAATTCGGAGGGCAGGTACAGGGATTTTCATTTGTCTTAAAGAAGGATTTTACGATCCGGTCCTCCAGAGAATGAAAGGTGATAATACACAGTCTTCCCCCCGGGTTAAGCAGCTCTATCATGTCCTGTAAGGTTTCCTTAAGTACCTCCAGTTCCCTGTTCAGCTCGATCCGGATTGCCTGAAAGGTCCGTTTGGAGGGATGCCCTGTTCCTTCACGCAGCTTGGCGGGGATAGCCGCCTTTACAGCTTCATTCAGCTCAAAGGTCGTTTCCAGAGGCTTCTCATTTCTCATACGGACGATATGCTTCGCAATATTTTTCGCAAAATTGTCTTCTCCGTAATCTCTTATGATCCGGTACAGTTCCATCTCGCTATAGCCGTTTACAATATCCCCTGCCGTCTTATCATTCCTGGTATCCATTCTCATGTCCAATGGTGCATTCTCTTTATAAGAAAATCCCCGTTCAGGAGTATCCAATTGGTAGGAGGATACTCCGAGGTCCAGAAGGATTCCGTCCACCCGGAGTATGTCATAGGTCTTCAAAACATGTTTCATCTCACAGTAATTGCTTCTTATAATTGTAACCCTGCTGCTGTAAGGAGACAGTCTCTCCTTTGCTGCACTGATTGCCGCCTCATCCTGATCAATGCCGATCAGTCTTCCGGTGGTCAGCTTCGCAGCGATTTCGAAGGAGTGGCCTCCGCCTCCCAGGGTTCCATCCACATAGATTCCGGAAGGTTTAATCTTCAGATTCTCTATCACTTCATTCAATAATACTGACTTATGTTCAAATGCCATAAACGGGCTCCTAAACTGCTTGTCCTAGGTTATTTCTGACGTAAGGGGTTAAAAGCTGATGCCGAACTCAGACATATGCTCTGCAATCTTATCCATGTCACCGTAATCATTGTTGCCATCCCAGCGTTCCTTACTCCAGATTTCTATTTTATTGAGTACACCGACAAATACGATATCCTTGTCTAAGGCTGCGTTCTCCCTGAGCTTTGCCGGTATCAGTATTCTTCCCTGTTTATCCGTCTCGCATGCAGAGGCCATCGACATAAAGTATCGCTGCATCTGTCTGGCTTCCTTTGTTCCGGGCAGTGTTAACAGCTTGGCTACAAAAGCTTCCCATTCCTTATTCGGATATGCAAAAAGACAGCCATCCAGTCCTACGGTAACAACAAAATTGTCCCCTAAGTCTTCCCTGAACTTGGCCGGTATAATAATTCTACCCTTTGCATCGATCGAATGATCGAACTCGCCCATAAACATAGGCTGTTCCCCCGCTTCTCTTAAGAACTGTTTGTCCCACTTTTGTGGCTTAATACTCCACTTCCCACCACTTTGCTCCACTTATGAGTCCATTTTATTATAATTTAGGGAATTAATCAAGTGCAAATCCATAAAAATAAAGCACAGAAAGCCTTAATTTACAGGCATTTCTGTGCTTATCTCCGATGAGTTTACAATATATTGTAGTAAAATAAAAAATTGAACAAATTATGTCAAGATATAGGCAAAAACCTCGAATGTAGGAAATTGGTCCTATTTAGACTTGATTTTGCTTAATTTTCTGCGCTTGATCAGAATCATAATGACGCATACGAAGAAAATTGATGCTGCAATCAGCTGTGAAATCGGAATTGCAGTTCCCCAGAGGAACAGCTGGTCCGTACGCATTCCCTCGATCCAGAAACGACCGAGTCCATAACCTGCCATATAGAGCAGCATTACTTCACCGTCGAATTTCTTATGCTTGGTGTAGAGAATTAAGAAGATCAGTAAACCGAGATTCCATAAGGCTTCGTACAGGAATGTGGGATGGACCTGGATATATTCCACTCCGTCCACTGTTTTAATATTATTCCTAATCTCCATAATACGGTTAATCAGAGTCTCTTTCCCTGCGTATTTCTCCCTTAAGAGATGCTCTGCCATCCTGTAATCCCCGGAAACCACAGTCCGGTCCAGTTGCATAGCAAAGATATTATTCGAATACTTGCCGAATACCTCCCTATTGAAGAAATTGCCCCAGCGTCCAATGATCTGTCCGATAATCAGACCGATGCAGCCTGTATCCGCGAGCAGCCAGAAAGGATATTTCTTAACTCTGGTATAGATGAAAGCAGTCAATACAGCACCGAAGATTCCTCCGTAGATCATCAGACCGCCGTTTCGAAGATTAAATATCTGCAGCGGATCATCCTTGAATTCGTCCAAAGAGAACAATACATAAAACAGCCTTGTGAAGATTACTGAGACGACAATTGCCACCAGAGCAAAATCCAGATAGATTTCCGGCTTCTGTCCCGTCCTCTTCGCCATCCACTCTGCAATCAGCCAACCGCAGAGCATACCGATACCGATACAAACCCCATAGAGTGCAATATGAAATCCAAATACATCGAAGCCGTCCGGAACATTCTTCAGCCATAGATTTAATTTAGGAAAGTTAATATTTGTATTGCCTGTCATTAAAAGCATCTGCATCACATTCACCACTTTCTGCAATTACCAATTGCATTCTCATCAGTATAATTTATACATTGAAACGGAACAGAACCACATCTCCGTCCTGAACCACATATTCCTTACCTTCCGAACGTACCAGTCCCTTATCCCTGGCTGCATTGTAGCTTCCACAATCCACCAGGTTATGATAATTGACTATCTCCGCACGGATAAAGCCTCTTTCAAAGTCAGAATGGATCTTCCCTGCCGCCTGGGGTGCCTTCGTTCCGATCTTAATCGTCCAGGCCTTCGTCTCCTTCGGTCCCGCAGTCAGATAACTGATAAGTCCCAGCAGGCGGTAGCTTGCCTTGATCAGCTTCTCAAGTCCGGATTCTGACAAACCCAGTTCCTCCAAGAACATCTTCTTCTCATCTTCTTCCAGTTCGGCAATCTCCTGCTCGATCTGGGCGCAGATGACAAATGCTTCGGAATGCTCTCCCTTCGCGAATTCACGGACTGACTTCACATATCCGTTCCCTTCTCCATCGTCAGCCAGATCCTCTTCCTTCACATTGGCTGCATAGATGACCGGCTTAGCAGTCAGAAGATTATAGGAATCCATCATCTCCTGCTCTTCATCATCTGCCGGCTGGAAACTCTTCGCCATCTTCCCTTCCTCCAGATGAGCCATCAGGCGCTCCAGCATCTCGGTTTCCTTCGCCATCGCCTTATCATTCTTGGCACTCTTTACGGTCTTGGATTTTCTGCGTTCCAGAATCTCAAGGTCGGAGAAGATGAGTTCCAGATTAATCGTCTCGATATCCCTTAAGGGATCCACGGAGCCATCCACATGGATGACATTCGGATCATCAAAGCAGCGTACCACATGAACGATCGCATCCACCTCACGGATATTGGAGAGGAACTGGTTTCCGAGTCCTTCTCCCTTGGATGCTCCCTTCACCAGACCGGCGATATCAACGAACTCGATGATGGCAGGAACGACCTTCTCTGATTTGTACAGGTCACCCAGAACCTTAAGCCTCTCATCCGGAACGGGAACGATTCCGATATTCGGGTCAATGGTACAGAACGGATAATTGGCAGATTCAGCACCTGCCTTTGTTAAAGAGTTAAACAGTGTACTTTTACCGACATTGGGTAAACCTACGATACCTAATTTCATTTGTGTCTTCCTTCCTATGGTCCTATCATACTTTTTTTATCAGGGAACGCAACCTTTTGATAAGCTGCATTTTATTCTTAATTCAGTTAGCGATACAGCAATTTAATCCTTCGTTTCGAATAGGATCAGGATTCCCTCCTGCAGCTCCACCCGGGCTTCCTCCTGGGCGATCTCGTTGCTGATTCCGAGACTACTACCCGAAGTCAATGTTACATGTTCTAGCGGATACTTAAAACCGGTCAGAGTAAGTCCTTTTACTTCTCCTGTAAAAGGGAGAAGGGAAACGAAGTCTCCGTACTGCCCTGCTTTTGTAAGAGTAAAGCTGTTCTGTCTCAGGCTGATCCTGTTATGCCGGTCCAAAAGGAAAGCACCCACCTTCAGCTGCATCGGAAGCATCAGCAGATGCAAATTTGCCAGAGTATGGTCCAGTCTGCTGCCTGTTGCACCCACCAGATCTATGGAGCCCGGAGCATGCATCAGTGCCAGCTCGATAGCAATCTGCGTATCTGTCTTATCCTTTTCCGTCGGAAAGGTTTTGATCGGAACGGAGGATTCCCGGTATTTCTTCAGTATCTCACTCGGTACAGAATCAAAATCTCCAACGATATAATCCAATGAAATAGAGAGCTTATCCGAGATCATAAGTCCATGATCGGCCGCAATGATCATGGAATAGGCTTCCTTCCCTAACAATTCCCTTAAGAATGCTTCCTCGATAAAGCCCCCGGTGATAATTAATATTTTGTCCTTCCGATCCGTTATTTCCATCCAACCACCCTGATCCGTTTAAGCTTCATACTTATTAAAGATGTTCTGAAACTTATTTATATTATCCTTCATATCACCTGAAAATATTGACGTACCGGATACAATCACATTCGCTCCGGCTTCCAGGACATCTGCCACATTATTTGCAGTGATGCCACCATCTACTTCAATATCAAAACTTACTCCGTTTTGTTTCGCCAGTGCCTTCAGATCCCTTATTTTTTGCAGGGAATCCGGCAGGAAGGCTTGTCCTCCGAAACCGGGATTAACACTCATGATCAAAACCATGTCAATCTCAGTGATAATATCTGCAAGTGTATCCAGTCCGGTGGCCGGTTTTAAAGTGACCCCCGCCTTCAGTCCCAATTCTTTGATCTTAGCTATCGTTTTCTTCAGGTCCTTACAAGCTTCCACATGAACTGTGATAATGTCAGCTCCCGCCGCCTTAAATTCCTCAAGATAGCGGATCGGTTCTTCTATCATCAGGTGCACATCAAAAATCAGGTTCGTATTCTTTCTGATTGATGCAATGACCGGTAATCCAAAACTGATACTGCGTACGAAATTACCGTCCATAACGTCGATATGAAGATAGGGTACTCCCGATGTCTCAATCACTTTAATCTGTTCACCCAGTATATTAAAATCCGCTGCCAATATGGATGGTGCCAGTTTCATCATGCTATTCTACCATGCCTTCCCTTGTGTTGTGTCTCATTAGCCTTTGGTGTTTGATTACTAATATCGCTTTATATCCTTTAGTTCTGCGTACAAATCCTTATAATTTTCATAACGGATGTGGCTGATTTTCCCCTCCTGCAGTGCATCCTTCACAGCACAGCCGGGTTCAGAGAGGTGCATACATCCGATAAACCTGCAGTTTTCCTCGTAATCCTTGAATTCTATAAAGAAGTCCTTCAGTTCTTCCTTCTCTATCTCATTAATATAGAGGGAGCTGAAACCGGGGGTATCCATGATATAAGTGTTATCTTCCACATAAATCAGTTCGGAGTGCCTGGTTGTGTGCTTCCCTCTTTTGATTTTTTCGCTTAACTCTCCTGTCTCCATATTTGCTTCCGGTTTCAGTTCATTCACGAGCGAAGACTTACCGACACCGGAGGGTCCGGCTAATACTGTCGTCTTTCCTGTCAGAAGCTGAGATACGGTTTGAAGACCGTCTTTCTTCAGTGTACTTGTGCTTACTACATCATATCCGCAGCGAAGATAGGTATCCATTAATAATGATATCTCCTTCTCTGTAACGATGTCCTTCTTATTAAAACATACTATCGTTTGTACTCCCTGCCTCTGCATCATGATCAGAAAACGATCCAGCAGGTTTAAATTTGGAACAGGCTCAGCCGCTGCAAATATAACCATAGCCTGGTCAACATTTGCAACAGCCGGCCGTATCAGTTCATTATTTCTCGGATGGATATCGGTAATGGTACCCGATCCCTCCGGTTGATCATTGGTATCAATGTCCACATCATCGCCAACCAGCGGCTTCAGATTCTGATTTCGGAAAATCCCCTTTGCCTTGCATTCGTAGACAAGGTTCCTTTCCGGTACATGAACATAATAAAAACCTGCTATACCTTTGATTATTTTGCCCTTCAAGCTATTCCTCCGTAAAATTTACTGTCCAGGTATGGGGTGAAGTTTCCCCGGGCATCATAAATGGCTGATTATCCACATACATCGTTACCGTACCCGGAGAAGCGTTGTTTCCGATAATGCCGGTGATGGTCAGAGGGAAATCACTAACAGATAAAAATCCCTCATAAATCGGATCAGGGTCATAGCCCTCCTGAACCATTTCAAAATAGATTTCAGCTTCACCGTCTCCAAAGCCATACTGGAACGGACTTTCTTCAATCGTTAAGCTTCCTGTATAAATAACATTCGGGTCTGTACCGGCAGATCCTGTACTGACGATGACGTCAATAGTAGCGCCCTTCGTGGCCGTATTATTAGCAGTTTCTGACTGGAACGTAATCTGACCTTCTGCATATTGATCTGAAGAGTCATAGCTGATTGTTCCCATCGCAAGCCCTGCATCAGTCAGCGCTTTCTGTGCCTGTTCCACAGTCATGCCCAGAAGATTCGGAATAACTGCCTGTTCAGGTCCCAAGCTGACGATAATCGTTACCTGATCTCCTGCTACTACCATGGAATCCTTCGGAGGAATGGTTTCGATTACTTTACCGGCTTCAACATCACTGTTGGTATAATCTGTAATGGGCTTTAAATCATATTCAATCAGCTTCTTGCTGGCTCGATCTTCGGTCTGTCCGTAGACATAAGGAATAGTGAAGGATTTGGGTCCTGTACTGATATAAATGATAACATCAGAACCGAAAGCCGCATCCCTATCCGCCTCAGGATATTGAGAAATAGCATATCCCTTCTCGTATTCATCGGAGTAATCCTCTTTCCAGGTAATTAATGCATCCGGATCCTTCGCTTTGATAATCTCCTCAGCATCCTCCTTCGTGTACCCGACCACATAAGGGAACTTATAGGTTCCAACTATAGGACCAACTTCCGGAGTAGGTGACAGGGTCGGTGTATCCGTGGGAGTTTCTGTTACAGTTCCGTTTCCGGGGTTCTTCTTATCTCCCTTCGGGAAGATCAGCCAAACAACAATACCGATAATAATCACTGCCAATATGATTATCAGCGCAATCGTCCCTACCGCTGAGAATTTGGCCAGCTTGGAATCAACACTGTCAAGGTCATCATCCTCTTCGTCCGTGGAAGCATAATGACCGGTGTTCTTCTTATCTGATATACTCTCCTCCAGATAAGCACCACTCTTAATTTTGCTTAAATCATCTGAAATATTTATGGTCGGGGAATCGCTGGCAACGAATGCAGGAATCTGTACGAAGTCCCCATCCGGATTCGCAATAGCCCTTTTTAAATCCAGAATCAGCTCAGATGCGGAATGATATCTTCTCTCCGGTCTCTTCTGCATACATTTCTGGACAATCTTATCCACGCTGATCGGTATGCTCTGATCTAAGTCACGTAAAGGCATTGCCTCTCCCTGAATATGAAGAAGTGCTACCGATACGGTATTATCCCCTGCGAAAGGTACCTTGCCGGACAGCATTTCATAGAGAGTGACACCAAGTGAATAGATGTCGCTCTTCTCATCACTGTAGCCGCCTCTGGCCTGTTCGGGGGATAAATAATGTACTGAGCCCATGGCATTTGAGGTAATGGTATTGGAATTGGTTGCTTTCGCAATACCGAAATCTGTAACCTTTACCTTGCCGTCTCTCGAAATTATGATATTCTGCGGTTTGATATCCCTATGAATGATATGGTTATCATGGGCTGCTTCCATGCCCTGTGCGATCTGAATCGCAATACCTACCGCTTCTTTAACTTCCAGCTTACCTTTTCTCTCAATAAAACGCTTTAAAGTTATTCCTTCCACCAGCTCCATTACGATATAATGAAGGCCGCTGTCATCACCGACATCATATACATTAACAATATTGGGATGGGACAATCCGGCTGCGGACTGTGCCTCTCCCCTGAATTTGTTTACAAAGCTTTTATCACTGGAATACTCCGGCTTTAATACCTTAATCGCAACAAAACGGTTCAGTCTCTGGTCCTTTGCCTTATAGACATCAGCCATACCGCCGGAACCGACATTGTCAATAATTTCGTACCGATCGCTGATAAACATACCGGGTTTCAACATGATCTCTCACCTCTTCTTCATACTTTAATAATTACTACTGCAATAT
>JAEZJW010000065.1 GCA_023415595.1 Bacillota bacterium | reverse complement strand
TCCGTACTGTAAATTCTCCATGACAGCCTCCTTAAAAATCCGTTTCATCGCCACAGTTACATCATAATACGAATAAAAAATATTACTAGACTTTTTCTTTCGGTTATGTTATGATTGAAAATGAAGTGTAGGTAAAAATAAGGTTTTCGCTGGCAGATGGTTCTGGCAGCTTTTTTTGTGCCCTTTTCTTCACTCATATCTTAGAAAAAAGCATACAAAACCGGAAAAATAAGCACTGACCACACATGCTATGTAACAGCCAGTCTCTTTCTCTTCCGGTTTTATATGAAATTATTGTTAAGAAGGTGTTCTCTCCTGATTGATACCTATCCATACAGGATCGCGAATTCTGTATCGATGTCTTATCACTATGACAATTAAGATTGTTAAGAGTCCGGCTATCAGCCGGAGGGGCAGACGGGTTCTGGAATTACTGAATACTTTCATCATCTTATTTTCCTCCTGGTAGTAATATTTCTTCAAATATCTTGCCAAGTAATAATGTACCGATTAGGGTACATGATGTTTGCAGGATGAAGCAGCCTGCAAAGCAGAACTATATTCTAGCACCGCTGTAAAAGTATGTCAACTTGTTTTATTGATTAGCTCTTCTTCTGTTTTCCATACCGTAACGGAATGGAGATATGTTTATTGAAGAATGCGATTACAGGTCCCATAAAGAAGGCTGTGACCACCGTTCCCACCCCTACTGTAGCACCCAGAACATAGCCCACTGCGGTGCAGATTAAGTCAGAGCCGATACGGCAATACTGGAAGCGTGCGATTTTCTTCTCCGCGAGGATCAGCGCTACCGCATCATAGGTGGATACTCCCAGATCACCGATAAAGTACAGGGAGGATCCGAAGCTGATAATAATCATGCCGATTGCCAGCATTGCTGCTCTGACCGCCAGGGAAGGATCAGGTATACTCTTCTCAAACAGCCAGGAAGAGAATTCCACGACATATCCCAGCAGGAAAATATTAATCATCGTACCAAGTCCGATCTTGCGCTTGTCTATGAAGAAGATAAAGACCAGCATAAGTAAGTTAAGTATCATGTAAAAGGTGCCGAAGCCTATCGGCAGATGCATCCAGACTCCATGGGCCAGCACCTGGAACGGGTCCATTCCAAAGGCTGAGAAATTAAACATTCCCACGCTGAAGCCGGCAACCAGGACACCAAAAACCGTCATTATTATTCTTCGATATTTTTCTTTCATTTCTCTCTCCGTCATTCCGATAAGTTCTTTTGTTACAAATAAAGCACACTCTACTATAACATCCTATGTTACTATCTTTCAATGGCTAAACTTATAGTTTTTATGTGACTTCAGATAATCTTTAAAATAGATTGCTCAGACCCTTATAATCAAAACTGATCGGTTATCTATAATTCCCGATGATGCTTCCATACTGCAGGATATGACCCTCCATGCTCTTCATCAGTTCCTTCTTCCCGGAATCCGGACCCAGCTCCAGAGTATTATCCAGAACAAATACATGAAATTGATATCTATGGGAACCAAAGGGAGGTTTCGGGCCCCGGTACCTGTTCTTACCATACCCAGTCCCCTGTACTGCCCCGCCGAGAGAAGCTACCACCTCTCCGGGTTCGATGCCCTCTGGAATGACCTTCTGCACCGGAAGGTTCCATATCGTCCAGTGATTATAGACCCCAAACGGAACATCCAGATCGTCCATGATCACTGCCAGGGACTTCGCCTCCGGCGACAGCTCAGACAGTGTCAATTCCGGGGATACATCCTCCCCGTTACCGGTGTATTTTACCGGAATGGTTCCTCCGTCTTCAAAGGCACTGCTGGTGATTATAATACTTTCTTCAGGGAATTCCATAACGCTCATCCTCCTTAGGATCATGATGGCAGCTGCCAGGATGATCAATGCCGCTAAGATACCTGTTAGTACCTTATGCCTTCTTACGATATTCATATACTCATACTCCCCCAATCTACAACGGATTGATATCTTACTGCATAAAATTCGGGTCATTCCTATGATGTTTGCCTCTGTCTCGTCAATACTCCTGATTTATAAACTCCGGTTTAGCGTCTTATCGTTTGCCAGTAGAATACTAGCATAACTTGCGTGCTAGAAACTCCTCTGCAGTGAGATTATATAATTCGAGCTTCAGGTCCCCCTCTTGATACTGAAGTATACTGATACAAGCATTCTTTAATCTGGTCTTACCGGAGCCCAGCTCACCCGCTGACAGCACAGAGATTACCGAATTAATTGCCGCTCCATGGGATACCATAATGATGTCTTCGTCATAGAAGCTCACCGCATTCACCTTAATACATTCGATCAACCTCTGATGAAGTTCTTCAAAGGGTTCAATTCCCTCCTCAATTCCAAAAGTATCAAAATATTTCTTCGAGTCATACTTCACCCCTGCGAGTACTCCAAAATCCCGTTCGATTAGTCCATCTTCAATAATAACCTGATCGATGCCTGCCATTTCTGCAATAATCTCCGCTGTTCTCCTCGCACGGATCAGGGGACTGGTAAGAATCGCTTTAATCTTTCTACCCATGAAGGCCTGCCCGCATATGATTGCCTGCTGTATACCGTTCGCATTCAAGGGGATATCCTCCCTGCCCTGGAGCTTGCCCTCCAGATTCCAATCCGTCTCTCCATGTCTGATCACATAAATCCTCATCTGTTCTTCTCCTATCCTGAAGTAACCTGTCTGCTAATTTGTTATGTAAAGAAAATCTTAATCTGTATTTTTTCCATTATATCATATCAATCTATGATTTCCACCATTTTATGATGAAGGACAAAGCTTATCCTCACATATCGGAGTTAACCGTTGATAGGCTTACATCAAACGGTGCAGAATGATTGCTAAGGTCAGATAGAAGAACACGCCCAATAATTTTATCGAATTTCGGTTAGCTCCCTTTAATTAAAAATAGATGCAGCTAAGAAGCCACATCTATTATAATAATTATTCTATTCGTTCCCTATACGTTAGCCGCAACCGTCTTGCCATTGGTTTCAAAAATTGCCTTAACCTCTCTCAACAGCTCCTTGCTGGGTTCTTTCGTATCAGAAAGCTTGTATTCCAGTCCAAGCTCCTTCCACTTATATTCCCCCATCTTATGAAAGCCCAGAAGCTCAATCTTCTCCACATTCGGATATTGATCCAGACGCGCCGACAACTTCTTCACACTGTCAAGATTATCTGTCAGCTGAGGCACCAGTACATAACGGATCCAGGTCCTGATCCCCTGCTCCTTAAGATAATCCAGGAACTTTAAGGTTGGTGATAAGGAAACACCGGTTACCGTCTTATAAACCAGAGGATCATAATTCTTAATATCCAGGAGTACCAAATCGGTATACTCCAGCAGCTCCTTAACATAGTCGTTCCAGATGAAGCCGGAGGTATCTAAGGCAGTGGAGATACCAAGCTCCTTACATTTCTTACTTACCTCCAGAAGGAATTCAGCTTGTAACAGGGGCTCCCCTCCGGTGAAGGTTACGCCTCCGCCTGAAAATTTCATGTAGGATTTATACTTGATAATTTCACCGATCAGCTGGCTTACCGTATACTCCTTACCCTTTGTAACGTCCCAGGTATCCGGATTATGGCAGAATTGGCATCGTAAAGGGCATCCCTGCAGGAACACAACAAAGCGAATCCCAGGTCCATCCACAGTCCCAAGGCTTTCCAGGGAATGGATCCGTCCTAATATCTCCATTGTACCACCCGCCTTTCCGGTATATGAGCTTATTAGAAATCCATGGATAAACCACAGATTGCTGTACTACTATAGTTTCTATCCAATATTCTTCTATCTCTCGTGGAAGGTTCTGTGGATGACATCCAACTGCTGCTCACGGCTCAGCTTTACGAAGTTAACGGCATAGCCGGAAACGCGGATCGTTAGCTGAGGATATTTTTCAGGGTGGTCCATCGCATCCATCAGAGTCTCACGGTCGAAGACATTGACATTGATATGATGTCCCCTATCATGGAAATAGCCGTCCAGCAGCCCTGACAGATTGTTGATCCGTTCTGCTTCATCCTTACCCAGTGCCTTCGGTACGATCGAGAAGGTATAGGATATACCGTCCTCTGCATGCTTATAGGGTAGCTTGGCAACGGAAGACATTGAAGCCACCGCACCCTTCTTATCCCTGCCATGCATCGGATTCGCACCGGGAGCAAAAGGCTCTCCGGCCTTACGCCCATCGGGAGTACTTCCTGTCTTCTTACCGTACACCACATTGGAGGTAATTGTCAATACGGACAGGGTATGCTTCGCATCACGGTAGGTCTTAACCTTTCTCAGCTTATTCATGAAATGCTCTACCAAATCGACTGCAATCTGGTCCACACGGTCGTCATTGTTACCGTAGGCAGGATATTCTCCTTCGATCTCATAATCCACTGCGAGACCGGCTTCATTTCGGATAACCTTGACCTTAGCATATTTAATGGCGGACAGGGAGTCTGCCACTACCGATAATCCTGCGATACCGCATGCTTCCGTTCGGAGGATATTGATATCATGGAGCGCCATCTGGAGTCTCTCATAGTTGTATTTATCATGCATATAGTGGATGACATTCAGAGTATTAATATATAACTCGGACAGCCAATCAAGGGTCTGGTCGAACTTTGCCATAACCTCATCATAATTAAGATACTCTCCGGTTACCGGTGCGAACATCGGTGCAACCTGTTCTCCGGATTTCTCATCCTTACCGCCGTTAATTGCGTAAAGCAATGCCTTCGCAAGGTTAGCACGGGCTCCGAAGAACTGCATCTGCTTACCGATCCTCATAGCGGATACGCAGCAGGCAATACCGTAATCATCGCCCCAAACCTCTCTCATGATATCATCACTTTCGTACTGAATCGAGCTGGTATCAATGGAAACCTTGGAACAGTAATTCTTGAAGGGTTCCGGAAGGAATACAGACCAAAGGACCGTAAGGTTGGGTTCCGGTGCGGGTCCCAGGTTGTAAAGTGTATGAAGTACACGGAAGCTGCTCTTGGTGACCAGTGTTCTTCCATCCAGACCCATGCCGCCGATGGTTTCGGTTACCCAGGTGGGATCTCCGGAAAAAAGGTCGTTATAGGAAGGTGTTCTAAGGAAACGTACCATTCTGAGTTTCATGACAAACTGGTCCATTAGCTCCTGAACCTCTGCTTCTGTAATCAGTCCGTTCTTTAAATCTCTCTCATAATATATATCCAGGAAGGAAGAAACACGGCCAAGGCTCATTGCTGCTCCGTCCTGCTCCTTGATTGCACCAAGATATGCAAAGTAGGTCCACTGGGTTGCTTCGAAGGAATTCTTCGCAGGATTGCTGATGTCTATGCCATAGGAAGCTGCCATTTCCTTCAGCTGCTTCAGTGCTTTAATCTGCTCGGAGATTTCCTCCCTGAGACGGATGTCCGGGGATTCCAGAATCGGAATCTCCAGCAGCTTCTTCTCTCTCTTCTTATCTTCAATCAAAAAATCCACGCCATACAGTGCAACACGGCGGTAATCTCCGATAATTCTTCCTCTTCCGTAAGCATCAGGAAGACCTGTGATAATACCGGTATGTCTTGCCTTCTTCATCGCATCGGTATAGGCATCGAACACACCGTCATTATGGGTCTTTCTGTTCTGGGTATAGATTTCTTCCGTTGTCTTATCCAGTGTATAGCCGTAGGCTTCCAGTGCACTCTTAACGACACGGACGCCTCCATTCGGCATGATTCCGCGCTTTAAAGGCTTATCCGTCTGATATCCGACGATTACTTCATTCTCCTGGTCCAGGTATCCTGCTCCGAAGGTGGTGATAGTGGAAGGCTTCCTGGTCTCAACATCCAGAATCCCCTTCCTATTCTCTTCTAACATCAGTTCCTTCACCTGATCCCAAAGCTTCTGGGTTCTGGCAGTCGGTCCTGCCAGGAAGGAAGCATTACCCTCATAGGGTGTATAATTATGTTGAATGAAGCTTCTGACATTAATATCAGTTGTCCAGCTTCCTGGTTGGAAATCATACCATTCCTGTCTCATACAGTGGTCCTCCTCATATGATATTATAAATTCAATAATGTATTAATAAATGCCCGTCTGGCAGACATTCATTTATCATGTATTCATACCATGATTTTATGGTGATACCATGGTAATATTACCTCTTCTTACTTTTATCATAATAAAACGTATTGGTGATGTCAATAGCAATTGATAATAGTTATCACTACCGATTTAGAGATTTTTTATGTAATATGTACAAATCTACATTTTAGCGTATTTTCCATGAAGACATATGTCCGACAGCGAATAAAAAGCCTCGGTATACTGCATTATAGCAACCCAAAAGGATATCATATCATGGTTTCCAGGATAAAGAAAGAGCAGGTTTTTCCCAGTTACTCTAAAACCTGCTCTCTTTTATAAGTATCTCTTCCCTTATCTCTATTCAACCGATTCAGTCTCGCAGCCAGTTCCTTGCTCTCTAGAAGAGCAGCTTCATCCCCAAACTCGGATAATGTATTCGTCTGCAGTGTTATACTTATAAAACAAACCGCTTCAGATAATCCGCAATTCCCTCTTCCTCATTTGTCAGAGTAATATAATCAGCAATTTCCTTCACAGAATTAACCGCATTCGCCATGGCGACACCGGTTCCGCTCACCTTGAGCATACCGATGTCCACATAATCATCACCGAAGGAAAGTACCTCAGAAGGCTTGAGTCCCAGATGCCCCATAATTTTCTCGGTAGCATGCTCCTTATTTGCCCGACTGCTGGTTATGATAATGGAGCCATGTACCGTAATGGAGTATGCCATATCTGAGTTTATATATTGTGTGATATCAATCTGTTCCTTTCCGGGTACGATGCGGATCCTTTGGAAATCATAGGCAGGCATATCTGCCGGGGTAAAGGAGAAAGCCTCCTCAGAGCCTATCACTCCGATCTGTTTGTTACGGTAATAATACGGTTCAAAATATGCTCCTATAGAAACGTCCGGATAATCCTGCTGCAATGATGTTATCAAATGTAATCCGGCATGGTAAGGAATGGAGTAATTCCCGATGATCTCCTCCTTTACTCTTATGACAGCGCCGTTATAATTAGCCAGGCAATCACAGGGTAGCCCTTTCGTATAGAGTCCGGCTTTCCGGGGAGACCGGATCGTAACATAACCGATTTTGATTCCCCTCCTGCTGCATTCCCACAGGGCTTCTCTGGTGAGGGGGAGCACCTCCTTCTTCGAGGTCATCAGCGTGTCATCAAGATCACATAAGATCAGTTTTATCCGGCTGTCCAATATCGATTCTCCTTCGTTTCCGTATGATAATAAAGCCTGTCAAAAATTAATTCTGATATATACCTGCATTCTATGGTGATAATTTAGCTTTTAAACATTTCGGACAGTTCCTTGAACAGCTCGATATCCGATTGGGTCAACTTGATATTAGAGCTTAAGTTCTCACCGGCCGCAGTGGTTACATTAAATTCAATAACAGTTCCTTCCTCGAGAGCCTTCTTCCCCACTGCCTCCATAAACTTCGGAAACTTGGGGTGATTTACTGTGAACTTCTCCCATGCACTTTTTATCTTGAACAGTTTTGCGGGATTAAACATATGCATTCTCCTTTTCCTTTGGTGTATTTTATTCTTTATCCTATAAAAGCAATTTGCTCATGCAGACGGAGCCACACATGCAGCGATATGGCCCATAGTTCTCTATGATTTCATATCCCAGCTTCTGATATAAACTCATAGCTTCCTTAAGGACAGCTCCGGTCTCAAGAACAAGCTTCCGATATCCTCGGTCTTTCGCCCTTGCCTCCAGATGCTTCATTAATTCCTTCGATAGTCCTCTGCCTCGGTATTCCTTCTTTAAGAATACCCTTTTCACCTCAGCAACTCCTTCATCATGATGCTTAAAACCGGCGCAGGCTATCGGCAATCCCTGATCATAGAGCAGAATGACATCATGGATACTCTCAAGGGTATTGTATTGATTATACTGTTCTCTCTGCTTCTCGCCTCCAACCGCCTCATTCAGATGCTCATCCAACATCCGGCACAGAGTAATAAAATCTTCGTTCCTGCCATCGGTTATGATGTATTCCATGGCTAATCCCATATTCTATCTCCCATCCATAATAGACTAAGGTCTATCCTCTTAATCAAGGTTTGTGATTCCATTCTGCCACTGAGGGCAACAAAATAATATTAATTTATAAATTTTCTATCAGATTACTAAATTATGAATAATTTACCCCTTCCCTGTCAATAGTAAATAATCCTTTGGCCTATCTTGTATTACGCGAAAACAGTTATCCCCCAATCTCCCGGGAAGCCCGTATTATTGGCTTCCCAAATAGATGGGTGATAACTGTTTTATATTGTATAAGGAGTTTTTAGAAGTTATTATATCCTTTCAACCGTTTAAGCCAGATTGCTGTAGCCCATCAGCTGTGAATCCACCGCCTTCGCTACCTCCCGGCCTTCACGGATAGCCCAAACAACCAGGGACTGGCCCCGGTGCATATCGCCAGCTGTAAATACCTTATCCACATTGGTACTGTATCTTCCCTGCTCGGTCTTCACATTCGTCCTGCCATCCAGCTCCACGCCGAAGGCTTCTGCGATATAGGACTGGGTTCCAAGGAAGCCTGCTGCTATCAGTACCAGATCTATCTCCACCTCGTACTCACTGCCCGCTACCTCTTCCATAGAGTACCGCTTTGTCTCTTCGTTAAATCTGCTTTCCAACTTGACGATCTTAACCTTGCAGACATTACCCTGGTCATCTGTAATAAACTCCTTCACAGTGGACTGATAAACCCTGGGGTCCGTTCCAAAGCAGGCGATTGCCTCCTGTTGACCGTAATCGGTTTTGCAGATCTTCGGCCACTCCGGCCAGGGATTATTCGCTGCTCTGGTATCGGGTTGCTTCGGCATCATCTCCAGCTGCAGCACAGAGGCTGCTCCCTGCCTTATTGCTGTTCCGACACAGTCATTTCCAGTGTCTCCACCTCCAATGACCATAACCTTCTTATCCTTCGCTGTTATATTAAAATTCCCTACAGAAGCCGCTCTGGTGGTTCCTGCTTCCAGCAGATCCTTAGTAGCACTCATCAAGTAATCAACAGCAAAGTAAATTCCCTTCGCCTCCCTACCCGGAGCCTTGATATCTCTAGGATTCGACGCACCGCAGGTCAGGATGACACTGTCAAATTCCTTCAGTATTTTAGATGCCTTGTAGTTATTGCCGACATCTGTACCGGTTAGGAAGGTCACTCCCTCTTCCTTCATGATGGTGATTCTTCGCTCAATGACCTGCTTCTCCAGCTTCATATTTGGAATTCCATACATCAGAAGTCCTCCCACGCGATCGGACCGTTCAAATACCGTAACGAGATGGCCTCTTTTATTTAGCTGATCGGCTGCTGCCAGACCGGCAGGCCCGGAGCCGATGACCGCCACCCTCTTGCCGGTCCTGTTCTGCGGGGGCTCCGGCTTTAGGTAACCCTCTTCATAACCATAGTCAATGATCGCACATTCATTTTCCTTAATCGCTACCGGATCACCTTTCAGAGCGCAGGTACAGGACGCCTCACAGGGAGCCGGACATACCCTTCCGGTAAACTCAGGAAAATTATTCGTCTTCATCAGTCGGTTAAACGCCTGTTTCATGTTGCCTCTATAGATAGAATCGTTCCATTCCGGTATGAGATTATTCAGGGGACAACCGGAGGTCATTCCTCCGATGATCAGACCTGACTGGCAGAATGGTACACCGCATTCCATACAACGGGCACCCTGGCGTTTTCTCTCTTCCATGGACAGAGGCTGATGGAATTCATCAAAATGTAATATACGGTCCTTCGGTGGCTCATTTTGGCCTATTGCCCTGTCAAACTCCATAAATCCTGTTGGTTTTCCCATAGTTGCCTCCTCCCTTAGTCGTTACGTGTATTGGCGAAAAATGCTTCGATCTGGGCCTGCTCACTGCTTAAGCCCTTCTCCTCCATCTGCATGATGGTCTGCAGCATACGCCTATAGTCATGGGGTATGATCTTCTTAAATTTCGGCAGATAATCCTTGAAATTCTCCAGAATCTCTCTTCCCTTCTTAGAATTCGTTAATTCCACGTGCTCCGTAATCATATCCTTAAGCTCCAGCACATCGTACTTCTCTGTGACGGCTTCAAAGGATACCATTCCCTTATTCAGCTTCTTATAAAGGTCACTGGCTTCATCCAGGACATAGGCGATACCGCCACTCATCCCTGCCGCAAAGTTTTTCCCGGTCTTGCCGAGAACCACCACCCTGCCACCGGTCATGTACTCACAGCCATGATCACCAACGCCTTCTACCACTGCCATTGCTCCGGAATTACGGACGCAGAAGCGTTCCCCGGCAACACCGTTAATGAAGGCTTTCCCGCTGGTCGCACCATACAGTGCTACATTTCCGATGATGATATTTTCCTCTGCCTTATAAGTGCTTCCCTTCGGAGGATATGCAATCAGTTTACCACCGGATAAGCCCTTACCGAAGTAATCGTTACTGTCACCCTCAAGAAGGATGGTCAGTCCCTTCGGTATAAATGCACCAAAGCTCTGTCCGCCGCTTCCCTGGCACTCTATGATAAAGGTATCCTCCTTCAGGTTGGTTCCAAGTCTTCTGGTTATCTCGGAACCAAGGATAGTACCAAAAGTACGGTCCGTATTGGAAACCTGCAGCTTAACCTTCTGGGAATGCTTATCCTGCAGCTTGAACTTACTTAGCAGAAGCTTCTCATCCACTGTGTTCTCCAGGCCAAAATCATAAGCCTGATCCGGTCTGTAGTGGATGCTCTGGCCTTTCTCCAGGAAGGGATTATTTAACACTGCGCTCAGGTCAACCTTGCCAGCCCGTTCCTCGTGCTTAAGACCAGCCTTCATTTTCAGTAAATCCGTGCGGCCTACCAGATCCTCGAAGGTCCTAAAGCCCAGCTTCGCCATGTATTCCCGCAGCTCCTCGGCGATAAAGAGCATGAAGTTCTCCACATATTCCGGTTTACCGCTGAAATTCTTCCGAAGCTCCGGATTTTGCGTCGCAACACCAACCGGGCAGGTATCAAGGTTACATACTCTCATCATTACACAGCCCAAGGTAACCAGCGGAGCTGTGGCAAAGCCAAACTCCTCGGCTCCGAGCAGCGCTGCAATCAATACATCCCGTCCGGTCAGCAGCTTACCGTCAGTTTCAATGACCACCTTATTCCTGAGTCCGTTCATGATCAGTGTCTGGTGTGTTTCCGCCAGCCCTAGCTCCCAGGGAAGTCCGGCATTATAGATGGAGGTCCTGGGTGCAGCTCCGGTTCCGCCGTCATAACCTGAGATCAGGATTACCCCGGCCCCGGCCTTCGCAACACCGGCAGCGACTGTTCCGACACCGGCTTCCGATACCAGCTTCACGGATATTCTGGCATTTTTATTCGCATTCTTCAGATCATAAATCAGCTGTGCAAGATCCTCGATGGAATAGATATCATGATGAGGAGGCGGGGATATGAGTCCCACACCGGGAGTGGAATGCCTGGTCTTGGCAATCCAGGGGTAGACCTTCTCTGCCGGCAGCTGACCACCTTCTCCGGGCTTAGCGCCCTGTGCCATCTTAATTTGGATCTCCTTCGCACTGACCAGATACTCCGAGGTCACACCAAAGCGGCCGGAGGCCACCTGTTTGATTGCTGAGCAGCGATTTAATCCATCCTCACCAAGCTTCAGACGTTCCAGACTTTCACCGCCCTCACCGCTGTTGGATTTACCGCCGAGACGGTTCATGGCAATTGCCAAAGCCTCATGAGCTTCCTTGGAGATGGAGCCGTAGGACATGGCACCGCTCTTGAACCTTTTTACGATGGAGGCAGCACTTTCAACTTCCTCAACCGGAATCCCTTTCTCCGGGAAATCTATCTCAAGCAGCCCTCTTAAGTGCACTCCCTCCTGCTCCGCAGTAATCTCCTTCGAGTATTCCTTGAACATCTCGTAGTTTCCGGTCCTGGTGGACTGCTGGAGGAGATGGATGGTCTTCGGATTATAGAGATGCTCCTCCTTGCCACTCCTGTATTTATGGGAGCCATTGCTCTCCAGGGTAAGATCCAGTTCCAGACCTAAGGGATCAAAGGCTTTGGAGTGAAGAGTATTCACCTGCTTCTCCATATCCTTCAGCGTAATTCCCTCGATCCTGCTGACTGTTCCGGTAAAATATTTATTGATTACTTGCTTGCTGATACCGATGGCTTCAAATATCTTCGAGCCCTGATAGGACTGGATCGTTGAAATACCCATCTTAGAAGCGATCTTTACAATTCCCTTCAAAACCGCTTTATTGTAATCATCCACTGCGGCGTAATAATCCTTATCGAGCATATTGTCATTGATCAGCTGTCTGATCGTCTCCTGTGCAAGGTAAGGATTCACCGCGCAGGCACCGTAGCCGAGCAGGCAGGCAAAATGATGAACATCCCTGGGTTCCGCACTCTCCAGAATCATTGCCAGAGCAGTTCTCTTCTTCGTCCGGACCAAATGCTGCTGCAGAGCGGAAACTGCCAGCAGGGAGGGAATTGCCACATGGTTCTCATCCACACCGCGATCGGACAGGATCAGAATATTCGCTCCTTCCTTATAGGCACGGTCCGCCTCTAAGAACATATGGTCAATTGCCTTCTCCAGAGAGGTATTCTTATAATAAATCAATGAGATGACTTCCACCTTAAAGCCGGCCTTCTTCATCGTCTTAATCTTAAGAAGGTCTGTGTTGGTCAGAATCGGGTTATTGATCATCAGAACCTTACAGTTCTCTGCCTTCTCCTCGAGGAGATTACCGTCCTCTCCGATATAGACGGAGGGAGCTGTTACAATCTCCTCACGGATGGCATCAATCGGCGGATTGGTAACCTGTGCGAAGAGCTGTTTAAAATAATTGAATAAGGGAGGGTTATTCTTAGACAGCACCGGGATCGGTGAATCGACACCCATCGCTGCCACAGCCTCCTGTCCGCTGTCCGCCATCGGGAGGATCGAGGTTTTATAATCCTCATAGGTATATCCAAAGGCCTTCTGAAGCCTAGCCAGCTCCTCATCCGAATACTCCACGATCTTTTTATTCGGGATATGCAGGGACTTAAGCTTGATTAAGTTAGTGTCGAGCCATTCACCATAAGGCTGGCGGGCTGCATAATCATTTTTCAGATCCTCATCATCAATCAAGGCACCCTTAACAGTATCGACCAGGAGCATCTTGCCGGGACGCAGCCGTTCCTTCTTGATAATCTTCTCTGCCGGGATATCCAATACACCTACCTCTGAGGACAGGATCACATAGTCATCCTCAGTGATATAATAACGGCTGGGTCTGAGACCGTTACGGTCCAGGACAGCTCCCATGACATCTCCATCGGAAAACAGGATGGAAGCGGGTCCGTCCCAGGATTCCATCATCGTGGCATAGTACTGATAAAAGTCTCTCTTCTCCCTGCTGATGCTTGAATCGTTGTTCCAGGGCTCCGGTATCGTGATCATGACTGCCAGGGGCAGCTCCATTCCGCTCATGACGAGGAATTCCAGGGTATTATCGAGCATGGCAGAGTCAGAACCCTCGGTATTCACCACCGGGAGGACCTTATGAAGCTCTCCCTTCAGGTGTTCGGATTCCATGGTCTCTTCTCTTGCTAACATCTTATCTGCATTACCGCGGATCGTATTGATCTCACCGTTATGGACGATAAGACGGTTTGGATGAGCTCTTTGCCAGCTGGGATTCGTATTCGTAGAAAATCTGGAGTGCACGATGGCGATGGCACTCTCATACTCCTTCTCCTGCAGATCCTGGAAGAAGAGACGGAGCTGATTCACCAGGAACATCCCCTTATATACGATAGTCCGGCTGGATAAGGATACTACATAGGTATTGTCATTGCTTTGTTCGAAGATTCTTCTGATGATGTAGAGCTTTCGGTCAAAATCTACTCCCTGCTTTACATTTGCAGGCTTCTTAATAAAGCACTGAAGGATATGTGGCATGCAGGCAATTGCCCGTTCTCCCAGTACCTGGGATTTCGTCGGTACTTCCCTCCAGCCGAGGAATTTGAGTCCCTCCTTCTCAACAATGATTTCGAACATCTTCTTAGCCTGATTACGGCATAGCTCCTCCTGGGGGAAGAAGAACATACCTACTCAGTACTCTCTCTCCTCCCCTAACTCAATTCCCAGGGGCTTCACTACCTTGGAAAAGAACTTATGGGAGATCTGAAGAAGGATACCAACGCCGTCACCGGTCTGTCCATTTGCGTCCTTACCGGCTCGGTGTTCCAGATTCTCAACTATCTTCAGGGCATTCTCTACTGTCCCATGTGTTTTCAAACCCTTCATATGGACAACTGCACCGATCCCGCAATTATCATGCTCGAAGCGGGGATCATAGAGTCCCTGCGGAACCTGTGTTGTTTCCTCTCTCATCGTTATCTTCATAGGCATACCCATCCTTTTCCATATATAATATCCACTTGCTTCATTGATCACTGAACTACCCTGTCCTCTGCCAAACCGGCAGCCTGATCCGGTAATTATTTATATAACCGGATAATTTTGGGTAGAACAAAAAGGGACGTTTACAGACTACTCCTAGGAATAATCCGCAAACGCCCTTGTTTATTGTTGTTGATTATAATATATCTCTTTTCATATTGCAAGTATATTTTTATTATATTTCGATCAACATAAAAAGTTGATACTGATTTCGAAGTATCTTCTCTATGACCGGGTTATGAAACCTTAGTCCAGATCGAACAGTACCCTTCCGACCAGATTCGCCTTTTTCTCCTGTCTCAGCTGATAGTTTTCATTCGTTACGGTTAGCAGAAAATAGTCCTTCCCTTCGTTTCGGAAGGCTGTCAGCTCCTCCAGGGTCAAATCGAAGTAATAGCGCTTACCAGGAATTACCTGATATCCGTCTTCCTTTCCGGCTTCCTGATAAGTCGGTGCGGTGCTGCCATCCTCCTCCAGATAAACCTCAGGATCGGCCAGTATTGGAGTTCCAGCGGCATCCTTATAATAGATCCGGGTAACGAGACGGTTCGTGGTCAGGTTCGTATCCACGACCTTGAACCAAATTCTTTTCACAGTACCGGCCGGTTGATCCGGGTTCTCATACAATACATACTCCCCTGCATTGTTTAAGACAGCATCCTGATTCGTGATCCGGATCTCAGGAGCCGTAACTCCTGCCTGATACGAGGCTATCATCGTGTTAATGAACAGCTTTACCTCATAGCCGTCATAAGGAGATACCGTACCCTCCTCCACTACGGCATCGATCGCGGAGTGGCCTACTACGGTATACATCACATTTCCCTTACTATAGATATAGTAATTATTCCTCGTATCATTCGGAGAGGTGGAATAGGGACCTGTTTCATCCGCCGAAGCATCGGAGAGACAGAACCAAACCATGACCTCGGGATCATCCAGATTCAGCTGGTAATACTGTGCATGGGATTCCCCGATCCGGAACCTGTCCGGAATATCGTAGGGATAGGAGGTGATCTGGCCTTCATTCACCTTCGTGACATAGTTGGTTTTATACTGGTTAATCACAGAACCCTTAACAATCTGGTTACCTGCAGTGTTAAACGGAGGATAATCCTTATTTGCACTGTAGAGCGCATCCGCTATCGGATTATATCCGCTACCGGAGCTTCCGGGATTACTGTAAGCTACCAGTACCGGGTAGGTCAGTCCCTGGGCCTCCGGATAGGTCGTAGCTCCATTAGTCAGGTTTCCTGCCTTATAGATGTTCTTCGCCTGACTAGGCATACTTGCCCTATCATAGCTTGACATATCTCCCTCCGGCCGCAGAATGCCAAACCGGTCTAAACCTAAACGATTCCTGAAGTATCGGTTAATCCCATACCCCCAGAAGGTAAGACCCTGCCGTAACGGTTCATAATCACTCTGCTGCAGGTTGACAAAGGAGGTAGTATCGTGGGTAAACAACACACTTCTTCCGCTGTTAATAAATGCCCTGATATTATCCAATGCACCATAGTTATTATGAATATCGGAGTAACAGTCACCAAAACCCAGAATCAGCATATCGTAGGGCTTTCTCGTACCGTTTTCATCAATATAGTTTAGCTTGTCCGTCTCCTCAGGCCGATTACAGTCATAGGCACTGCCGCTTCCGGTATATAGATTCTGGAGCTGGTTTACTGTAATTGTTTTAATTCTGACATTGAAATCCTCCAGGTCCTTTGTGTACTGATAAAAAAGGCTGGTCTTTCCTGCCGGGGGATTCATCAAAGCTTCCAGATTAACCGTAGAATTATTGCTGGTGATCTGCAGGACCTCAATCTGGGTTCTGATCGCCTCTTCCTCCGACAGTGGTGCGGAGGTAAAGGCTGCAAAGCCGCACTCTTCGGCACGGATCGCATTGTCATCCGACTGGCAGACCTTCAGCTTCCAGGGAATAGCGTCAGCATATTTCTCATCCAGAGCTCTTGTTATGGTTACGTTGTTCCCCGCAGATTCCTGCCCGTTTGCGATCACTTCATCCGGTATGTACCTTCCATCGGCATTACGGTCCACAGAGAGACTCCAGTCATACCTGCTCCCGGCCACCGCACCGGTAGGTGCATTGATGAGAAATTGAAACTGCAATGTCCTTCCTGTAATCCGGGTGGAAGGTTCCAGCTCATCATACTCGCAGGGAGCAGACAGCATCGTAATGGATAGCTTCTCTTCCGAAAGCTTTTCGGATAACCTCTCCCTGGCTGTAAGATAGGTGGGGAGCTCAGTTAAATCATTCATATTATATAGACATACACTTCCCCGGTTATCATTAAGAAATGCATACAGATTTGAGGAATCATCCACGATAGTTCTATCACACTCAAATAAACTCTTCTCCAGAAGCACAGGGTAGCCAGCCTCTACATATTCCTCCAGCTGCTGCCTCTTTACAGCCGTGATGTCATTACCGGAGAAGCGGTACAGATCCGCTTTCTGGAACATGGTAGCCGTACTGAAGCCCTTGAGCAGCTTCAGCCTGTTTACTGCAGCATCCGTACTGAACTTAAGGTAATCAATTGCTTTGACGATACTGCCTGATTCTCTGATCGCACCCTTTAAGTTATCGTAGGCTGCAATCCGGTCACCGACATGCAGATAGACCAGGCCATCCAGAGCCGGATCGTTGAATAGAGTTTTATCTGAGAGGTCCGTCTTCATGGTTCCCGTATTCGTCCCGATATAGAGGAAATCATAGGTGCTGTTCAGATCCTCCTGTCTTCCGATGAATTCTGCCGTGGTCTGCTGCTCCAGACGTATGCTTCCGGACAGACCGGGCAGAAGCTGCCGGATCTTCTGAACCGTCAGAGAGAAATCCTTGCAGGGCTGAAGCTCTAGAATACGGATTTCCTTTGGTACCAGATACCTCCTGGGTCTGTAATTCATTAAGTATTCTACTGCCTGCAGCGGTGTGGCATCTGCCGGTCGTGAATCCAGGGACTCCTCCAGATAACCAAAGAACTCCGAGTTATAGTCGTAGGGTGTATAGGTATTATCGAGGATGCTTCTGGATTCTGTAAAGTATTGAACGATATTGGAGGTACCGTTATAGGAATAGCAATTTCTGATTACGCTGTCATGGCAGTTACCGGCGATCCAGGATACGAGAAACTCTCTGCAATTGATATAACTTTTATAGGCTTCCTGTGACAGATAGGCCGGTTTCGTGCCGTCAGGATAAAAGGGCAGGAAGGTATATTCCCCCCAGTATTGTCTGGAATTCAGTGACAGAGAAGAATCCGCATAAACTCCCGTGGCTTTCCCTGAGACATTACCGGCTTCGATTCTCGGAGCCTCTGTCCCATTGTTGGTGTTCAGGTATAGATTATAGAACTCCAGTGGATCACTTTGGCGGAGCATCAGCAGGAGCTTATACACATTATTCACATACCCGTTACAGGTCTCGCTGCAGACCGGGCCTCTGACGGAAACGGGGGTGCCGGCCGGCGAGGTGATACAGGTGATATCATAAATCAACGCAGCCCGGTCCTCCACAACTCCGATCTTCATGAACAGCTCCAGCGCTGTCTGCCAGTTCAGGTCATTCTCCTGAAAGCTACGGTAATAACGGTCTGCGGAGGTTGACTTACCGGAGGTATCCCTGCCGTAGCTCTCCCACAGATTGATTACGGTGTTCGTGCCTGCCTGGGCTTTCGGACTGATGCTGATCAGGTCCGCATTGGCGATCAGATCGATTTCTCCCTGTTCATTCGCGCCGCCGGGAAGCTTATGATATCTTCCGCTATCCTGCAGATCATAATACTTCGTAAACTGAGCCACGTTAAGATTCAATTCTTCGGGAGTCACCGTTACAACCCTGATATGATAGCTGTCCAACTGTTCCTCCGATAGATGCAGAATCTGTCGTTTGAAGATCTCCTTATTCTTAAATTTCCACTGATTCGAAGGCACATAACAGCCCAGTTCAGAACGGTAGGTCCACTCAGCAGGATGATCGGTGCTCTCCAGGGAGGTCTTCCTAACCACCTGAAAGGCTCCTCTGGCGATGGAGTCCACGGGTCCCCAAAGAGGATTCACATAGGTGGACAGTGAGATATCCACCGGCTCCTGTCCGCCGATCAGATAACCGATCTGTCCCATCCCCCGATAGGGTACGATCTCCAAAATAATAAACGGATTCTCAATAGTCCCGGTTTCCGCTGACGGATCAAAGCCCGGAAATTTAAGATATCCATTTACAGTTCCTGCTGCTCCGGCTTCCCTCCCAAAAAAGGCCAACAGCAGCAGGCTGATTAGTGCCGCCAGAAAGACACTCAACGAATAAATCACTCTATTTTTAACTTGAGTTTTCAACCGATATTTCAACTGATTCTTCTTCACAATAACCTCCATTATGCAGCTCTTCCCATAATGCTTTCTTTCTCTTCCTGCAGCCGAATACCCGGAAGAACAAGGTGCGAATGCCTCTGCAAGAGCATATCAGTTCTTCTGGGGTAAATGACGAACGCTTTATGTCATTCACTTTGCTTATTTACCAAGAATCCATCGCCCTGATCTTATTCCTGAGCAGAATGACATTGCCCGGGATGGTATAGGTTTGATCATCACTTTTTAACTGAAGAGAAATCACGATCCGGTTATTGTTATCCCCTGTACCGGTATCCGTCACCTCCAGGTCCTCCACATATCTGCCGAACAGCTTACTGTTCCCGGTTTCACTGCCTCCTCCGGGCACCTTCTCGAATAGAAGGGTATGGGTTGAACTGTCAAGTGTAATGACATATAACACATCACCGTGTTTAACTTTTAAGGTTTTGGATGCCGCATCGAATTTCACGTTTTCCGCTTCCATCATCAGGTTATCCAATTGATTAAGGATCAGCTGGGCTTCCATCTGAAGGCTGATCTCTTCCTTCGTCCTGCGGTAATGGCTAGTACTGCTGCACAGGAAGGCTGCTACTGAACCAACGATTAAGCTGGAGATGGCAATTGCGATCACCAGCTCCAGTAAGGTAAAGCCCCTATTCTTCTCAGCCAAAATAAAACCTCCTCTGCATGAACCGTATAGAATTCCTACTCCACCCAGTGTCTTCCCGTCTCGGGAACGCAGGTAATTTCAGTGGTATGATTTGCACTGTGTATCTGAATCAATTCCAACTCCTGATCAAACATCCCCGAACTTCGGTCAAAGCTGATCTTAAGTACCATTCCCGGTTCCAGGGTTACTTCCGGGGAGGCTGCGTACCGATAGGACAAAGTGATCTTATTCGACAGTTCAGTCCCCGATGCTGTATTCAGCTCCGCTGCTGCCGGAATCGTCTCATTGCTTCTCTTCATAAAGTAAGTGCCGTCGATCTTGTACAGGTACAGGTATGGCTTTCGTGCCCTGCTCATCGTCTCCAGCCTGACTTCATCCATCTCTGAATTTACCGTGTTTGCAGCCCGCTTCGTATCGGCATAGCCAAGCTGCTTATACACACTGATCCCTCCGGATGCAAGTATTGCAAGAATCGATATTACAGCAAGGAGTTCCACCAGGCTTATTCCACGATTATCATCTCTTATCATATATATCCTCTATGCTTCCGAAACCCTTAAGATTAGGCGTCTGCATAATATTCGCGTAGTGATCTGTAATAATTCTTTTGCATTATAGGAGCGTCCCCGGTATCCTCTTAGCTTCAGTCTTCACTCCGTCGCCAGTTCTGGAAGGTGATCAGGTCGGATATCTCTATTCGATCCACGGAAGCCCCGGCACCGGCACCCAGTACCTCCGGTATTGTCCTGAAGAATCTGTTAATGTCAGGATTTCCCGCCTCGATTATTGTATCAATAATGCTTTCAGAGGCATGGATCACTGCACCGCTGTTTAACCTGATCTCTTTCCCGGCAAGAATCAGTCCATGATATTCACCGGATACGACCACGTTTCCCGTAGCGATCACAATGCCCTTCCTTCCGCTATTCGGAAGACTTTCATCCGTAGGCAAGGTAAAATCAAATTCCGCCGGTGTTCCAACTGCATTATTCACAAGATATACAACATACTCCCCCGCAGGTATTGTTGTAATCCCGCTGACTTCGGATTGAAGCTCCTCCGTCCGCAGGATGGTATTAAATATTGAGGACTCATCAAAGGGCGTTTGGCTGGTGACAGGCTCCAGGGTCCTGCAGACACAATCATACTGGTCCGCCAGCTGCCCGGCTACCTGCTGCATGGCAGGATAAGCGCCATTTCCCGTACCTCCACCTATCGCCCCCGGATCTACCGTATTCGCAAGCAGAGAGCTTTGCTCCGTAGGCTGATAGTTAAAGATATTCCCCGCGCTGATGATGCTTCCCACGGAACCGTTCACCAGAATGCGGTCCACATTCCGGTCCATGCTACGGTCAAAATCCAGAATATTCGAACCTTCCCCATTCCGATAGGCTCTGTAGTATTCCTGCATATAGGCATTTGCATGGGCTTCGGATTTAAATTTCAGATAGTAATATACATACCTTTGTCCGCCGGAGAATGCATAGAACAGGTTCAGGAACCCATCCGCATAATCCTTCAGGCTAACCGGATAGGGTGTACTTAATACCTTATCAAAATCCACCTCGGGCATCCCTGCCGGAGCGGACTGATAGGACGAATAGATCTCCTCCGGAACCGGATTAACACCACACCATAGGTATTCTGCCGGGACCAGATAAGCAGCCTGGTTAACCTTCGCAGTGATGGATTCTCCTGTATAGATATCTGCTTCCGAATTGCCATCCAGGGCGGGATCCACATAGGCTCTCCCTGAGATAAGCAAGGTTCTGAGACCGGACAGATCCAGATAAGAGTTCCTGCCATTCAGCAGGATCGCACTGCTGTTACCGGCATAGAGCGGATTTGCCATACCGGGATCATGATTTGTTCCATAGCTGAAGCCGTAGTATTCCCCCTGCAGAGTCACAGAGCTTGCTTCAGCATCCAAAGTCAGGTCATCCCCGACATAGCAGCTTCCATTAATCCGGATCGAAGTCTGTTCCTCAGTGGACGAGCCCTTACCGGTAAGGATATTTCTTGCCCAGACATAAGGATTCCCATCGATCAGAAGGGTACTGCGTTCCCTCACACTGATATCTCCTCTGGTTACCACCTGATCCCCGTTTCCGATATGAAGGTCGGACAGGTTGTCCAACCGGATTCCATCGTTACCGGCATAGATATTCCCGTTTACTGCCACACCGACGGCTGTATGCAGGGATATTCCCCGGTCGGCAATCAAGCCGTAGCCGTAAAAGGTCTGGGAAGCATCCATTCGGGACACCACCCCTGCTTCAGGGGTATGAAGCATAATATCAGTTACGATCGTGGTTTGATACTGATCGGCATCCAGATAGCTTACCTTGACATTCTTCAGGAGAAGAAATCTGGGTCCTGAGGGATCAGACATATCCCTCTCCAGGATATTTTCTCCCGTTGCGGTGACAAAGCTTGCGGAGGAGTTAGTAATCATGGCTCCTAACAGCTCTAAGCGGTAGCGGGAGCTGCCCGGTGAATCACATAACACTGCTTCCAGCTCGGCAAGAAAGGTCTGTTCCAGTAATCTTATCTTATCTTCTTCGGAATTGCCTATGAAGCGTTCCATCACTTCTATGTAAGCGGACTCGAGAGCATCTGCTGCCAGATTCTCCAGTCCGGTCCTGATCTCGGATAGAGCTGTTTCTGCCGTATAGAAGTTTTCCTTAGCCTTCCGCTCAACCGTCTTCATCTCCCTGTTGCTTATGGTCATGGACAGGAGGGCAGAACAGAGTATCGCGATATAGGCGGTACAGATTACCACCAGTATTAGGGTGGATCCGGCATTATTCTTCTTGATGCTCCAACTGTTTTCCATTCATACCTCCCGACCACCAACATACCGCGAATTTGAGCGTCAGCACAAATTTGCCGTGTGAAAAATCCCATTTTTCACACTGACCTCCAAGCTATTAAAACACCGCGAATTTGGGCGTCAGCACAAATTTGCATGTGAAAAATCCTATTTTTCACACTGACCTCCCGACCACCCAAGAATTCTGTTTTATGAATTCTTTATACCGCGAATTTGGGCGTCAACTATTTTATTCCTTCGTAGAGGTCAGCTCCAGACAGAGGGAATTCATCGAGAAATTCGAGCCTGCCGTAAATAGCTGGACCTTCAAATGAAAGATTCTGTTCCCGGCAGAAGCTTTTCTGATAGGATTTGCAGGCAGTCCCGGAAACGATACATTACTATACAGCTGTATTCCCTCTGGAATCGTGAGAATATCAGGGTTTACCGAGACCGGAGCAGGAGCTTGTCTGTAGAGATAAATATCCGGCCCGTCCGTAAGGAAGGGATCCTTCGTTACGAGGATCTCATCCTGATCAGAGGGTAAGTAAAATACATAGATATCACCCTCCCTATCCGGAAATACTTCCGAAGCAACCGTGTAAGCAGCCGAACCGCAGCCCGGATAGTCCGGACAGGTATATTCAAACAGTAGTTCGGCACTCAGATCACTGCCCGACCCTCTGATATGTATCGTCATTTTCTTCCTCAGCTTATCCCTGATCTCCTCCAGAGTATGATAGGTAATGCTGAAGTCCGGGTCTCCGGCATGCAGCTCATCCTCAGACAGGCAATAAGACAAATGATTCCCGAATAAAGAGGATACTGCCATTTCCTCTTCATAGGATTGGACAGCGACCACATCCCTGTCTGGATTGATCTCCTTTAAGACGGGCAGCCGGAAGGTGTTGTAACCCACCGGGTTGCCGGCAGGATCCGTCCCCTGATATACTGTTCCGTCTAAAGTGACCAGAATATCATAGGATTTCCCCTGATACTCCACACCCCTTCTGACAAAATGATAGGGTCTGTCCGTTCTCTCTGTGAAGCTGTACTCATAATAGCTGCCAGCTGGGCCTGTTCTCTCAGTTCTGAAGCAGCTTTGTTCCGACTCCTGAACCTTAAGATACCCTCCGCTTCCATCCGGTTTGGCTTCATAGGTTACGGCTCCCCCTTCCGGGTAATTATATTCCTGTAAGATTACCTCAAGGCTCTTCCCCTTCAGTTCCTCCATCAGATTCTGAGCGAGGATATTCTGGTTCTGGACCTGCTTTGCCTCAGCGTTGATCCTCATGGATGCTATAAAATGATTCAACAAGGGAGGAATGATGAGGGCAAGAATCAGAATACTGATAATCAGCTCCAACAGGGAAAAGCCCCTGTTATCAGAAACCAAGGGCGTATCGTTTCCCAAGGATTGCTTGCTTGATACTCTTTTGAACCTATATTTCACTCTATTTCTATGATCATTCGGTACCATTATTCTCTGCCTCTTCCGGTATTCCAGCAGCTTCTATTGCCGCAACCTGATTGGTAATCTCAAAGGATCCGAAGATATTATCTATCCCATACGAAACATTGGGATAAATTGTTTCCTGTCTATCCCTGCCCAGGCCGTCTACCGCATACAATACTAGAGTAATGGAACCGGTCAGATTTCCGGTCGTATGATCAAAGGCCGCAGTCAGATCGGAAATATTCATCCGGTTCTCGTGCCGGTTGATATAATCTATTCCATTTTTCAGTCCTACATAGGTGGTCTGATAAGAAATTGTAACCGATGTTTTATAGCCCGTGATTCCCCGGCCATCCTCCTGTACCTGAGTGGAAGGCTCCGGGACGGTACCGCTAACGGCTGCAGCATCCACCGGTGCTGTATCCGAATAGAACACGGAAATGTCATCATAGGAGATCTGGGATATCTTCCAGCCGGAGTACTCCCTTAGGGTGCGGAGCAGGAGGGTTGTTCCCTCCTGCTCCAGGCGAACAGGAAATTCCCCGATCAGTAACTCTGCCCGTTCCTTATTCTCTTCCGTTTTCCTAAGTATTTCGGCTTTGTTTGCCTGCTTCCGGTTAAGTTCCTCCACCTGAATCCGCATATTCGTATTCTCTGTTCTGAGTCTGACCGCTTTTTGCTGATATTTTAAGTAACCGAACTGATAGGAAAAGATGCAGAGGATTACTGTAACAAAAAGCATGATCAGTTTAATCTCACGATCCGATATTTTCTTTAGTAATTCCATCGTTATCCTCCCGAGCGGTTACTGGTTGATAGGCTCCGTTAATGACAAAGTACACCGTCATGAGACCATTCTCATCCACGGAAAAAGTGATTGCATCGGTAGATATCTTTGTCAGTAACGGTATTGCCTTCAGCTGCTTTAAGGTCATTGCTGCCGTAATCTCCGAATCGGCACGGACACTTAAGGTAATGCCCTGTGAACCGGCACTCAGGGTTTCCACGGCTGCCCCTGCCGGAAGCTTTCTCTCCAGTTCTCCTAATAAATCGAGGAACTGATCATTCGGGTTCTCGGTCATCGCATAGAGGGAGCTTAACTCCTCCAGCTGACCGGCGGAGCTATTATACTCCTCATAGATACTGTTGATCTCCACCAGAGACGATAATTCTCCTGACAGCACCTTGTTCTTCATGGAAGCGGTCTTGTAGGAAAAGTAAGAGGAACCAACCAGTATCGCACAGGCGATGGTGCCTGTCATAATAGTGAAGATCAGGTTATGTATATTATTGTTTTTTCGGTTCCTGTCCAGATGATCCTTGGGAAGAAAACCGATGGGATGTACAGCAGCTCCGATGCAGGCAGCGTAAGCAGCCTTCTCCTGCTCAGATATTGTTACCGAGCTGCCAAACCGGAACGAACTGTCCGTCTTCTGGCAGACCACCTGTACTCCCAGCTCACCTTGAAGATATTCCTTCAGTCCGGTTATCCCGGTGGCCTGGCCGGTCAGGCATATCGCTTGAAGCTTCTTCTCCTGATTCCTGGAGTAGAAATCTATGATACGAAGAATGCTGTTAATCAGATATTGAAGGGAGGAATCCTGCTGCCAATCGGTGACCTTACCTCCAAGCAGCAGCTGTAGAGCCTCCTCTTCACTGATTAAGGCTACTTTCTGGCTGCGGATGGCCTCCAGGATATTCATCAATCCGAAATGGACTGTCTTAGGAAGACTAATTACTCCGTTCTCAATAATGTTCAGGAAGGTCATCTGCTCACTGATATGTACCAACAGCTGGATCTCCGTAATCGTATGCCGAACCGTCTGATAAATACTGTTTCCGATGTAATCTACTGCTGCTACCTCGCAGCCCAGCCTTGAGGCGATATCATAGTAGCTTCTCACCATATTCTCGGGTACGGCCAGGATTAAGAGCCTGAGCCTTCTCTCGTTCTCTGCCGTATATTTCTCCAGAACATTGTATCTGATGATAAAACCCTTGATATCAACAGGAAAATATTCTGAGGAATTCGCTTTTACGATTTCACTGATCCTTTGCTTGTTCACATAAGGGATACTGACTTCTCTGCTGGCAATCTTTGTTGATGCAACCGTAAAAACCAGACGCTTGACCTTAAAGCCTCCCTCTTTCAGCTTATCCTTAAGAATATCGGTGATGGCTATGGTGTCACAAAGATATCCATCCTCGATGGAACCCGCAGGTGTATCAAAGCTGATACATTGATACACCTGGGGCGACCTTTTGTGATAGTCCACCTCACATATTCTTGTCTTCAGCATTCCTATCTCAATACTGGTTACCCTGGATAACATCCTGCTCCTCCATGAAACTTAATTAACGAAATTATCACCTACGGAAGGATAAAGCATATCTACTGCAACCGGATTTGCAACTTCGCCGGAATGTGTTGTTACAGCATAAATCTCAAAGCTTTTATCCGTAGCATTCACTTTGATATAGAAATCCTCATAGTCCCCGGAATGATATTTGGGCTTGGGATTAGCTACAGCTGCACCGATAATATTTTTGACCGCCTTCTGGAAATTCGTTCCTGTGGCAACGCATTCCTGTAAATAACAGGAGGCTGCGGAATTATATGCTGACTCACTGCTTAAGGCTGCATTGACAGCGGTAGCAATGGTCTGTGAGGTCTCGACATCCCTGCCCTTACGGGACTGGTCCAGATACTGGATCAGCTGCGGAGCCAAAGCACCTGCGAGGATCGCCATAATTGCGATTACAATGATCAGTTCAACCAATGAAAAACCCTTATTATTACTGCTTAACCTTTGTTTCTTACTCATAACTTCTATCTCCTTTTTCTATGTATGATTTTTATGATAACTATTACCCTCCGGTAATAATGATATCCTGTTCCTAGATTCCTCCGCTGCCGAAGGACTTATACATCTTAAGCATCGGCTGCATGATCGCCATGATCAGTACTCCGACCACAAGTGCAAGAATTATGATAATCATCGGCTCCATGGCAGCCATCAGGGCATCTGTAGCATTCTTAACTTCCTCGTCATAATAATCAGCCAGCTTATTTAACATTCGGTCCAGATTACCGGTTTCCTCTCCTATCTTCGTCATGTCACATACCATTGCGGGAAAGACATCGGAATTAGCGATTGGAACGGACAATGGAAGTCCTTTTGCCACATCCTCCTTCGCCCCCTTCAGGACCTGCCTGACAATCACATTGTCCATCGTTCTGGCTGTGATATCGATGGCCTCCATCATGGGAATTCCAGTGGATAACAGCGTACTCAGGGTTCTAGCGAACCTGGAAGAAGCAGACTTGATCGTAAGCTTCCCGAACAGAGGGAGCTTCAGCCCCAGCCTCCCAAAGGTTTGCTGACCCTCCGGTGTCCTCTTGTAGATACGAAGGCTGATTGCTGCCAGTCCTATACCGCCAAAGATCAGATACCATCTGGCCACGAAGAAATCGCTGAGGCTGATGACCATTTTGGTCATAGCGGGCATCTGAATATTCATGGTAGAAAACATCTCCATAAAGTTCGGTATAACGACCAGCATCATGATAAATATCACAACTACGGTTACCAGTGCGATAACCACCGGATAAATCATGGCCTTCTTCACCTGGTTCCTCATCGCTGCTTCTCTTTCAAAATGAACTGCCATCCGTTCAAAGGCAAGCTCCAGGTTACCGGAGGCTTCCCCTGCCCTGACCATATTTACTAAGATCGGAGGGAAAATCTTGGGCTGGTCCTCCATAGCCTCCGCCAGGGTGTCGCCCTTCTCTACCGCAGTTTTTACTTCCAGAATCGCCTTAGCGAGAGCTTTATTCTCTGTCTGCCTTGACAGCATTTCCAGCGCATTTATAATG
Source organism: Bacillota bacterium (assembly GCA_023415595.1). Classification (GTDB taxonomy): domain Bacteria; phylum Bacillota; class Clostridia; order Lachnospirales; family Lachnospiraceae; genus Mobilitalea. Next base: position 11,168 of record JAEZJW010000065.1, on the reverse strand, counting down.
GTAATACTGGCTGACAGGATACTTCCGAACTGCCTGCAGAATACACTTATTTCCCGGGTCTTCACGGGACTGCCGAAGGATATGCTGATATCCCTGGTCATAAGCCCCTGGGGAGCTACCGAGATCGGAATATTACCCTCCGATCTGAGGTAGCTGTATACCTCCTCCGCATTAGCAGCCTCCATGGAGCCCTTCCGTTTCTTTCCCTGCTTATTGATAAAGATGTAAGCATACTCATTCATAAATCATCCTCCTCTGTATGGGAGGATTTCACCTCCGGTATTTCTTTATAGTTATCATCACGCTTATTTATGTTCTGTCATATACAGGTGTTTATTCTGCTGATTTACTCTCCGTAGGATATCTTCTTCATCTCTGAGATGGAGGTGATTCCCTCTAATACATATCTTACCGCATTCCTATGTAGAGTTTTCATTCCTTCCCTGATTGCCAGTTCATGGATCTGTGCTGTATTCCCCCTATGATTGATCAGTTCTCTGATCGTCGGTGTCATCGGCATGATTTCGTATACTCCGGTCCGCCCATAATAACCTGTATTACCACATAGTGCACAGCCGGTCGGCTCATAGACCATAAGCTCCTTCCGGGGATCCATTCCCAGAAGCTCCTTCTCCAGAATACTTGCGCTTCTTTGCTTTCTACAGCTTGTACATAGCTTACGGATCAGCCGCTGGGCGATCACTCCTACCATGGTATCCGCAATCAGATACGGTTCTACCCCCATATCCACCAATCTGGTAACAGAACTGGCTGCACTGTTCGTATGTAAGGTGCTTACCACCAGATGGCCGGTAATCGAGGCTCTGACCGCAATCTCCGCTGTCTCACTGTCCCTGATCTCTCCGATCATAATAATGTTCGGATCCTGACGGAGGATCGACCTAAGGGCGGCGGCGAAGGTCAGCTTCGCCTTCGTATTGACCTGAACCTGGCTGATGCCTTCAATCGTTGCTTCCACCGGATCCTCAACAGTAATGATATTGACATCCGACTTGTTCAACTCACTTAATACCGTATAAAGGGTGGTGGACTTCCCGCTTCCGGTCGGTCCTGTGACCAAAACAATTCCATGGGGCTTACCGAAAATAGAGTTAAAGTTCACCAGCTCCTCCTCAGCCAAACCCAGATCCTTCTTATTTCTGGTGCTGCTATACATGGAGGTCAGACGCATGACCACCTTCTCCCCGAATACTGTCGGCAGGATTGAAACACGGATATCATATTCCATACGGTCCACTGTCATAGTGATACGCCCATCCTGCGGATTTCTCTTCTCCGAGATATCCAGTCCGCTGATAATCTTAATTCTTGTTATGATGGCCGGAAGCAGATTGATCTCATACCGGAGAATCTCATAAAGAGCACCGTCAATACGGTATCTGACCCTGATTTGCTTCTCCATTGGTTCAATATGGATATCACTGGCCCGCTGGCGGATAGCCTGTTCGATCGTGGTCTTCACCAGTTGAACGATCGGAGACTGGCTGACCTCATCCGCCATCTGAAGCTGATCCTCCTTCTCCCTGGATTGCTTTTCCTGGGTATAGCGCTCCGCAACTGCGATTGCCTCTGCATTTCCATAGTAACGGTCGATGGTTGCGGCAATATCTCTGGGTACCGCAACTACCGATTCAATCTTATAATTCGTAACGATAGTCAGATCGTCGATTGCATTCAGATCCAGTGGATCCGCCATGGCGACCCGGAGTGTATTTGCTGCTTCCCTGCTGAATTCAAAGGGCATCAGCATATATTTCCGAAGCAGCTGTTCCCCCACCAGTCCTATAATTACCGGATCAATTGCAATCCCCTTCAGCTGGATATAATCCAGACCCAGCTGCTGCTTCAATGCCTGAGCAATCGTAAGCTCATCGGTAAACCTCAGGTCAACCAATATCTCTCCCAGTCTCTGATGATGGAGCTTCTGCTTCTTCAATGCCTGTTCCAGCTGATCCTCTGTAATGACCCCTTCTTCCACAAGCATATTGCCGAGCTTTTTCTTCATCTTCCGTGTTTCCACAATAACCTCCGAATTGCCATATTAGAATATTTTTGTATTTTATTTCCATTTATTTTACATTTATTGTAAGCACTATTATACATCTTTTACATTATTTGTCAACCGCAAATTGTAATATTCTGGGATATATTTGATGATACGAGATTTTACACGAAGATTCTATACATTATGATAGAAAACACGCTATACGGAGATCTGTTATTAAGACATTACGGACTTATTTGTCATAAATAAGAATATGCTTTAAGCAATATAGCCATATCTGTCGATAAAAGTACTATAGACATTACCTTAAGACCTGTGCCGGAATATTCAGATCCATTCTTAGCAGGACTGACAGAAAGAGGGCTTTTTATGGATATCCTTAATTCTAAAAATTATGAATATAGAGCAAACACGATCAACCAAACTCAGGTGCCGTCAGAGACGAAGGGTACCCCGGCAAAATCTGAACCCACCGGGCAGGCAGCAAATCCGACTTCACCTGCGGATCGCAGCATCACCTTACCGGAAGGCAGGGTGGAGCCTCCCTCCACAGCAGATCAGACCATTATAAAGGCTTTGGCAGCCTCCGGTCTGCCGATGTCTGACCGGAATCGTACCCTTGTACGTGAGCTTCTTAATCACAAGCTCCCGGTTGACAAACAGACACTGCAGATGTTTGCAAAGCTTGCTGCCGTTAATCGGTCTGCCTCAGCTTTGACCCTGGTCCTGATGTATAAGAACCAAATCCCGATTACACCGGCGAATCTCCGGCAGTTTGAAGCCTATCAGAACGGAAATCACCAGCTTCTGAAGGATATTCAGAGCTTAACGAAGAATATTACAGACCTGCTTAATTCTCTGCAGAAGTCTCAGGAAACCGGTAATGCAGCAGGACCGGAGAATAAAGTAAGCAGTATGCCGAGCGGTGCAGCCTCCCCCGAAGGAGTACCCCTGCCCGGAGGAGCTGTCCCCCAGGAGACTGTCGGGCAAAGTTACACAGCTCCGGCTGCCGGTACCACTCTCCCTGCCGGATATGGGGAAGAGAAGCTGGCAGGGTATCAAAGCCCTCTCGAAACTCCCATTATTCCCACCGGGTTGGATGTCCCTGAAAGCGTACGTGGCGATGCTACTGCAAGTCCTGCCGGAGCTACTGCGAATATCATGGAGTCGGAAGCAAGAATAACAGGGAGTCCTCTCAGCCAACCGTCCTCCGGTGCACCCTTATCTGCACAGATCATAAGCTCAGAAACTGGTCTTTTACAAGCCGATGCAGCCAAAACCGAAGCCTTACCTCTTTCCACAGAGTACGGAGCAGTTCCTCCTGCAAAGACAGCTGATCAGCCTGATATCATTACCGCCCAGGGGGTACAGCCGGAAGCTGTTCCAGCTACGGAAGATACAGATTCTGTCCTAAAATTAAAGGATCTCCTTCCCTGGCTGTCCGAAACACTGGAGGCATCACGAGAATCGGATGCAAGTACTGAAGGAACAAGCGTTGCAAAGCTGACCGGGGGAGAGAACACTCTTCTGAAGAACATCGTACAGCTCCCTTCAGAGGGAACTCTTACGGAGCTTTCTCCGGAAATACTGAATCATTTGGATAAACTGCTTAGGCAGAAGTGGACTCTTACTCCGGAGCAGCTGTCCGATAAGAATTCTTTGAAGGATTTATATAAGAAGCTTGAAGATGATCTGAACAAATTGGATGGTTTAATCAGATTTCACAGGGAAACGGAAGAAATTCAGCAGTCGAAGGAACCCGTCAGAAATCTTCAGGATAATCTGCAGTTCATGAAGGCTCTGAACCAGCTGTTTTCCTATGTCCAGCTGCCTCTCAGGTTTCAGGACAGGGAGGTTCATGGAGAATTCTATGTTTTTAACAAAAAAAATGCCCTTCATGGTAAGAAGGACATTTTAAGTGTATTACTTCATCTTGATATGACCGAGCTTGGAACACTTAATATACATATGAAGCTGGAAAGAGATCAAATTCAGGCCACCTTTGCGGTTGATAATGCGGAAGCAGGAAGTATCATTCAGGATCATCTTCCTGAGCTGATTACAGCTCTTACCCGTAAGGGTTATCAGCTGAAGGCCAGGGTAGAAAAACAGGAACAACCCCAAGAGCTGATCAAGGATTTTCTGGAACAGGATCCTTCAGGAAATTCAATTCAGACCTTTTCCTTTGATACCAGGGCTTAGACCTCATCCTTGCTTATTTTCTCGTCATATTCATCAAATATGTAGGATAATATCGTAGCCATGCCAACAAATTCACAGCCATACTGGGTCTTATTCTCTTCCTCCGGCTGACTACGGATTATTTTAACGACGCAGCGAAGCGTATCCTGGTTAATTAGGTTAATATTGGCATTAAAATAATACCCCAGTGGGAGTGTGCTTTCTGATATGAACCCGATACCGGTCTTTGATATATTAACTACCTCGATCGGTGCATGCAGGTTACTTACTAATATATTATCTTGCTTATAGAGATTTATGATATCCAGAGTAAGTGTAACGGGCATCCGTTTGGCTCTTCTTCTTTCTTCCATAGGGCTCCCTCCTTATGTAATTTATGGTATTGAATAAAGGTATTATAGCTTAATTTACCAGCAGTTACAATATAATTTTATCAAATTAATATAATTTCATCAAACTGTCAGACATCTAAAAAGTACCGCAGTCCGGAGCAATGGGCTTTCCTGTCCCGAATGCTTCCTCTGCGGTACTTTATTCTATCATCAATATTCATAGCCGATGTTGCACGTTTTGCTGTTAATCATCTTATTTCAGTAATTTCAACAGCCATCTGATTGCTACTGTGAATCCCTATCTCTCTTCCAGCAGTTCCTTCACTAAGAGGTTCACAGCTCCCGGGTCCGCTTTCCCCTTCATCTCCTTCATGGTCTGACCGACGAGAAAGCCCATTGCCTTTACCTTACCGCTCCTATAATCCGTAACGGACTGAGGGTTTTCTGACAGGACCCGTTCTATCACAGATCGAAGCAGGCTGTTGTCGGAAACCATACCAAGCCCATGCTTCTCCACATATTCCTCCGGATCTGCATTTTCTTTGAAGATCTGTTCAAATACCTCCTTCGCAACGGTACGGTTAATCTTATTCGTATCCACCATTGCGATCAGCTTTGCTAACTGTGAAGGTGTGAAAATAATCTCCTCTGCGTCCATCTCCTGCTCCTTCAATAACCGCATGGTCTCCACCATCAGCCAGTTGGACACCTCCTTCGGCTTCCCGCAGAGTGCAACCGTGCCTTCAAACAGATCGGCCAGGTGCTTCGAGGAGGTAATAATGGAGGCATCATAGGCAGGGATTTCGAATTCCTTCTCATAACGCACCATCTTCTCATCCCTGAGCTCCGGCTGTTCCTTCCTGATTCGGTCAAGCCATTCATCACTGATAGCGATCGGCGGAAGGTCGGGCTCGGGGAAATAACGATAATCCTGGGCATCCTCCTTGGAACGCATTGCAAAGCTGGAATCCTTATTATCATCCCAGCGCCTGGTCTCCTGAATCACCTTCTTCCCAAACTCCAGCAACTCAATCTGACGCTTTCTCTCCCCCTCGATTGCTCTTGCAATCGCTTTAAAGGAGTTCATGTTCTTCATCTCCGTCCTGGTGCCGAACTCTTTGGCTCCCATTTCCCTGACGGAGAGGTTGATATCAGCACGCAGGGAGCCCTCCTGCATCTTACAGTCAGAAACACCCAGGTATTGAAGAATCAGCTTCAGCTTTTCAAGGTAAGCAACCACTTCTTCTGCCGAACGCATATCCGGTTCACTGACGATCTCGATCAGAGGAACTCCGCAGCGGTTATAATCCACAAGAGTACAATCCCCCCAGGGATCATGGATCAGTTTCCCGGCATCCTCCTCCATATGGATCTCATGAATTCTTACCTTCTTCTTTCCTGCTGCTGTCTCAATCTCGATTCCTCCATCTCTTGCGATCGGCAGATACAGCTGCGATACCTGGTATGCTTTGGGAAGATCAGGGAAGAAATAATTCTTGCGGTCAAATTTACAGTTTTGTGTGATATTGCAGTTTAGGGCAAGACCCGCTGCAATCGCATACTCCACGACCTGCTTATTCAGGACGGGAAGGGTCCCCGGCATACCGGTACATACCGGACAGCAATGGGTATTCGGTTCTCCGCCGAACTGTGTGGTGCAGGCACAGAAGATCTTAGATTTCGTAGCCAACTCCACATGAACCTCAAGTCCTATGACAGTTTCGTATGTTATCATGGCCTAGCCCTCCTTCCTGCACGATAATATTCGTTCTGAATCCGGGGAAACCCACGGATTTGTTTGTTCATAGCTATACGCAGCCCTCAGAATATCCTTCTCGCCGAAATGTTTTCCGATGAGCTGAAGCCCGATCGGCAGTCCCTTATTGTCCCTTCCGCAGGGCAGACTGATGGCGGGAAGCCCAGCCAGGTTTACAGATACAGTATAGATATCGGCAAGATACATCTTAAGGGGATCGGAAAGGCTCTCTCCCAGCTTTGGTGCTGTGGTAGGCGCAATCGGTCCAAGCAGTAGATCATATTTTTCAAAAGCCCGCTGAAAGCCCCGGTTAATGACCGCCCGGACCTTCAAAGCCTTATTATAGAATGCATCATAATAGCCTGAGCTGAGCACAAAGGCTCCTATCATAATCCTTCGTTTCACTTCTTCCCCGAAGCCCTCACTTCTGGATCTCTTATAAAGCTCCTGTAAACCCTCAAACTCCGTAGTACGGTATCCGTATTTCACACCGTCGAAGCGGGACAGGTTAGAGCTGGCTTCCGCACAAGCGATGACATAGTAGGAAGGGACTGCGAAATCTACCGCATGCAGCTCAAATTCCTCCACTATTGCCCCCTTGCTTCGCAGTACCTCTGCCGCCTTCAGGATGGCTGTTCTCACTTCCTCATCCAGGCCTTCTCCGAAATAATCCCTCGGAATACCGATTTTAAGTCCCTTTACATCATCCTTAAGAGCTTCTAGGTACGCTGTATCCTTATGAGCTACCGAGGTGGAATCCTTAGTATCCTGTCCGGTAATTACCTCCAGCGCGGCAGCACAGTCGGAAACATTCCTTCCTATCGTGCCGATCTGATCCAGAGAGGAGGCATAGGCAATCAGACCATATCGGGATACAGTCCCATAGGTGGGCTTGATACCGGTTACGCCACAATAACCGGCTGGCTGGCGGATGGAACCGCCGGTATCGGAACCCAGTGCATAGAAAGCCTCTCCCGAAGCCACTGCTGCTGCAGAACCACCGCTGGAACCTCCCGGTACATGGTCCGGGTTCCAAGGGTTTCTGGTTACTCCGAAGTAAGAGGTCTCAGTTGTACTGCCCATAGCGAACTCGTCCATATTCGTCTTTCCGAGGAGGATTGCTCCGGCCTTCTGCAGCTTCGATACTACGGTTGCATCATAGGTGGGAACAAAATCCGAAAGAATCTTAGAAGCACAGGTAGTCTTCACACCCTTCGTACAGATATTGTCCTTGATAGCCATCGGGACTCCTGCCAGAGGAGAATTCGTAAGCTCCCCGTCAGCAAGCTGCTTCTGAACCTCGGCGGCTCTCTGATAAGCCTCTTCCTCTAATACTGTTATATAGCTATGGCAGGTTGCTTCCTGCTCTTTAATTTTATCTATCTGGGCTTTGACAGCTTCCAAGGTTGATATTTCCTTATGCCTGATCAGCTTACCAAGCTCCAGAGCCGTCATTTTCGTGATATCCATAATTGTATCCTCCATAATCATCCTGAAGAACCAGGAGTGAGCCTGCTTGAGCGAAACTCCGCCGTTCTTCTAATGGCCCACACGTTTTGCGTGGGACTATTCTACCGTCTTCGGAACAACAAAGCTTCCATCCTTTTTGACCGGAGCATTCTGCAGCAGTGCCTCTCTGTCGTCCTGATTGGAGACCACATCCTCCCGGAATACATTACTGATCGGAAGCACATGGGACATTGGTTCCACGCCTTCCGTATCAAGCCCGTTCATTGTCTCGATATAGTCCAGGATACGGTCCAGTTCCATTGCAACCCCGGCTTTCCCTTCCTCTGATACAGATAACTTCGCCAGTGCCGCAACATAATCTACCGTCTTCTCATCTATCTTCATGCTAACTCCTCCTTCTTAAGACTCTTATGGCTCCAATCTGGAAAGATCCCTCGGAAACAGGGTGGTTTCCCTGACATTCTGCTCTCCGATCAGTCTCATCGTCAAACGCTCCAGACCGATCCCCAGGCCTCCGTGGGGCGGCATTCCATGCTTATGGATCATCAGGAAATTTGTGAATTCCTCCGGATCCATGCCCCGGGCCTTCATCTTTGCCACCTGTTCCTCATAATCATGGATTCTCTGACCGCCTGTGGTAATTTCCATTCCCTTAAACAATAGATCGAAGCTTAAGGTAAATTTCGGATCCGATGGATCATCCATGGCATAGAACGGTCTCTTCTTGGAGGGATAATGGGTTACAAATACAAAATCACTGTCATATTCTTCTTTAAAGTATCGTCCGATCAGAACCTCTTCCTCAGGCTCAAGATCGTACGGATTCCTGATTTTATGATTATATTTATCGGCCACCAGCTGCTTTGCCTCATCAAACCGTACCGAGGGGATTTGTGAGATGTCGGGAAGCGTAACCTCCAGCAGCTTCAGCTCCTTTTCATAATTGTTCGTAAGCAATTGGAAGATAAAACGAAGCACCTCCGTCTCCATCTCCATGATGTCCTCAAACCCGTTGATATATCCCATCTCAAAGTCCAGACTGGTATATTCGTTCAGATGCCTGGTCGTATTATGCTTCTCTGCCCTGAAGACCGGTGCAGCCTCAAAGACTCTGTCATAAACTCCAACCATGGTCTGTTTATAGAACTGGGGGCTCTGTGCCAGGAAGGCTTTCCTTCCGAAATAATCCAGCTTGAAAACATTCGCTCCACCCTCAGCATTTCCTGCTACCAGCTTAGGCGTACGGATCTCTGTAAAGTCCTGAGAGTATAAATAATCACGGAACCCTCTGACAATACCCTCCTGAAGCTTAAAGATTGCCCGTTCCCTGATATTCCGTAAGGCTACGGGACGATAGGTCAGCTTAGTCTCCAGGGAGGTTTTCATCTTCCATTTACAGATTGGCACAGGCATCATGGTTCCTTCCTTCGGAGAAGACAATACCGTGATATTCGTAAGCCTTACCTCAAAGCCCTGTGGCGCTCTCTCCTCTTCATGAAGACTGCCTTCCACCACTACTGCCATTCCTTCCTTAAGCTCCTTCAGGGAACATCCGGATTGAGCCTTATCACAGACGCATTGAACCAGGCCCTCACGCTTTCTTAAAACAATAAAAGCGAATTCCCCCAGATCACGGATCGTGTGAATGGTTCCGTTTATCTTAACATTACCGTTTAGGTCCCTCCCTACTATGTCTCTGATTTCCAACGTATCCTTTTCCCTGATACCGGTTACGAATTCCATAATATTCCCTCCTTTATAAAATCATAATATTTGTAAAATAACAATCAGTTTTTAGGACAAATGTGACACGACACTAGGATGTAGTCTCCAACGCAACCCTGTAAAACTGCAGAGCAGTTTTGCAGGGTTCGTGGGCGCGCTCGCTTTCGCTTCCTTGATCTCACAGAACTGGCGAATGTACTTATAGCACGCCACCATTCGGTTCACGCTTCGCGTGTACCTCAGGTTCGTGGGCGCGCTCGCTTTCGCTTCCTTGCTCTCACAGAACTGCAGAACGTACTTCGTACGTTCCTCAGTTCTGTGAGAGGTTGCTTCGCTCGTTTTGCCTTCACGCACGTAAAGAAGTCCCGGGGAATTGTGATTTGTGTCTGAATTATCCGGGGCGAGATATTAAAAGCATAGATTCCGTAATTTATACGGATACCCGTGGTACCACCCGAATTGGGAGCATGGCTCCCCGCTCTAATGCCTGTAACGTGTGCAACGCACGGACCTACTGTTCTTTCGGACCGTGGGCTCCGGAGTGTTCCGTATCCTGCTTATCACCATGGGCATGCTCTCAGTCGGTGGCGCGCCCTTCCTGTCTTAAGGTTATTCGGTAGGATAAAGTCTCCTTCTCAGCCGATCTCTTTATTTAGTTCTGGTGTTACCGTGATTGCTCTGTTAACTTATCGTCTTTGGTTTGTAAAAAAACAAAGATGTGGCCTGATCTTCAAGCCCAACATCTTTGTTGTTGACTTATATTAGCATATATTATATACAGATGCAAGAAAAAAATTAATTTATTTTCAGTGAAAATCCTCCGGGTAATTCGGGAATACAGAACGATAATAATCTTTTTTGTTGATGGATTCTGAAACCATAAACTTATTCTTTATCACTCTGTTGATATTCTTGACATAATCCTCAGGAAGCTCTTCCTCGGTCAGACGAATGATTTCGCCGGTTTCCGAATTGTATTTTACCTTATCCGTAATAAAACTCCTGTTATTTAGAATGACCAATGGCTCGGCATCAGAGAAGATATCCTGACCCATCAGAAGTCTGGAATCATAGGGCAGCCCCCAGAGGTTCGATAAGGTCGGCAGAATATCCAGACTGGAGCAGGGTTCCTCCACAACCACCTTCTCCATCGCAGGATTCCAGAGAATAAAGTTATTTTCATATACCTCAAAATCTGGATCCACCTCATGTCCTGCAATCTCATCCAGTTTTTCCTTCTCCCATCCATAGGGATAATGGTCAGCACTTAAGGCGATTACCGTCTTATCAGCCACTCCGGCTTCCTCCAGCTTTTTGATCAGCTGTTCCAATGCTCTGTCCAGTTCGATCTGACAGGCAATATAGGCCTTGCAGTCCGAGGATAGGGGCAGGTCCTTGACCAACTCACGGTTCTTATAGGACATACTGTTGCCGACAAAGGTATAGTTCATATGCCCGCTGACGGTAAGATAATACACATGGAACGGGTCCTCGTCCGTATATTCTTCCACGGTATGATTGATCATCTCCAGATCCGATTCCGGCCAGACATCGGATTCCAGTACCAAGCCGTTCCCTTCCGCTTTGAAAATATATCCCAGATTCGGATGTGTCTCATTACGCTGATAGTAGGTATAGGTATGATTGTGATATGCCT
>JAEZJW010000035.1 GCA_023415595.1 Bacillota bacterium | reverse complement strand
CAGCTGTCTGGCCTGTTAACCAGGTTACCTTAGCCCATGCGCCGGTAAGCTCAGCAATCTTCTTTAATAATCTGTTGTCGTCCGGAACCTCTGTTCCAGGAACTGCATTGAACATTGTAAACATCTTGATTTCAGCAGGTGCCGTTGTAGCAGCAGGCTCATCTTTGCCTGTGTCTGTGGTAGCAGGTGCTGTTGTCGGTGTAGGTGTATCGTTAGCTGCTTCGTCTTTTTTCTTGCCGCAACCAACCATAAGAGCACCGAACATTGTGATTACCATAACAATGGCAATCAATGATCTGAATCTTTTCATGATATTTCCTCCCTATACTTTTTTGCTAATTCTGCATAGATATGCATCCTTGAGCTATAACAATTTTATCATTATTGCACAATGGCATCAACCAAAAAAGTATAGATGAAATATAAAAAATTATATTTTAGTTATACATTTTTATATTATTTCCATAAATATTACCATGTCAGCTTTTTCCACGCACCGAAAGCCTATAAAACTATAGTCCATACCTATCGAACAGTCATTTTTACCTACGGCTGATCCGCTGTTTCCTGTATTGAAGTGGTGTAATCCCTTTCAATTGTACAAATTTACTGATAAAATAATCCGTATTATTAAACCCGACCTCTGCTGCGATCAGATAAATCTTCTCATCGGTCCGGATCAGTAATTCCGCTGCACGATCTATCCTGAAATTATTCAGATAATCTTTAAAGGATATCCCATACTGCTTTTTAAAGATCTGTCCAAGGTAGGCACTGTTGATAAAATACTTCTCACTTAAGGATTTCAGGCTCAGGTTATCCATATAGTGTTCCGTTATTTCCTTCTCAACCTCCGCCAATACACCGCCAAACGCATGCTGTCTGACCTGGGATAAGTAATTTGAGAATTCCAGGGCAAACTCCTTAAAGTGCTTCACACTTCCCCTTACTTCAAATTGCTCATAACCACCCTGACTAATTTGCTTATATACTTCCTCCTGATCATAATCAGGATCCAGATCCTTTGCTATACTGATCAAGCTGAAGAGTAAATAATCCAGGTTGATTTTAATTATACCCGGTTCTGTTACCATTTCCTTAAATTGATTATATATGATTTCTATCTTTCGATTGATTTCATCAGTGTCATTCTCTTCTATCGAGCGGATCAGCTCATCCATCATTTCCTTATCAACAGGATTTTTACTCGAAGGCATCCTTTTCACCTCATCATAGTAAGCGATATCCTGCTCATTGGAAAAACGATGAAAGTTCTTAGCTATGGCTGCGGATTTATAGGAATCAGAAATCTCGCTGATATGGTCTGTCTTCTGACCGATCAGAATAATGATACGGTAGTTCAGCTTGCCGGCAACTGCTTCATATAGGTCTGAAATATAGACCTTTTCGCTGACACCTGCCAAGTCAGCAAGCTTTTTTACATAGATGAAACCAACAGCAAATATATTCTCCTGTCTGCCGGCTTCCATAAAGGCATGATACCAATAATCTCCCAGATAATGCTTTAAGGTATCATAAAGAAGATTGAGTTCCTTTAGTTTGTCGCCATAAGAAAGATTACGGAATTTATCAGAAATACTGTCATATTCAATACTGATATATCTGAGCTGTTCCGTATCGACCAGATAATTACTTACATAATCAATTCCTTCCTCGTTCTGTTTTCCGGAGATCAGCAGGGACAGATGGCGGTCAAAAACAATTTTCTCGGAGATCTCCATTTTCCTCCGGTCTTCCATCTGCCGGTAATACTGTTCCTTATAGTCCTCCAGAACACGGATGAGTTCTTCCTTCTGAACCGGTTTCAGTACATAATCCGCCACATCATATCTGATTGCCTTCTTGGCATACTCAAACTCATAGAAACCGCTCAGAATAACGAATCTGACATCCTTTGAAATATGCTCCCTGGTATATCCAATCAGCTCCAGACCATCCATCTGGGGCATCTTAATATCCGTAATAATCAGATCAAATCTCTCCTGCTTCAGCAGTTCCACTGCTTCGTAACCATTGGAAGCCTCTCCGCTGATCTCAAAGCCGTATTGTTCCCAGTCGATCAATATCTTGAGTCCCTGGCGGATAAAGGGCTCATCATCCACAATTAATACCTTAATCATCCAAGATCACCTCCTGCTGTTCGATTTTTTTCTGTATCAGGTTACGATCCACATAACTCAAAGGGATCTGAATCGTGATGTCGGTTCCCTTTTCCAATTTACTGTCAATGTCAAATACGATATTACCGTCACAATACATTTTTAGTCTCAGGAACGCATTTAAAATCCCTGTGCTTTTGGATTCATTCAGCATTTTACTGTCTGCATGCTCCAGCATCCATACGATCTTATCCAGCTTTTCCTTCTCAAAGCCTCTTCCGTTATCCGAAATCTCAATGAACAGGTAATCGCTATTCCTTGTGATCGTAAGTGAGATCACTCCATCATTTACAGTAGTTTCAATCCCATGGATACAGGCGTTTTCTACAAAGGTACCAATTGCCAGCTTCGGGACCATATATTGCTCACAGCCCTCCATGATATAATGATAAAATTTGATTTTGTCACCAAAACGGTATTTCTGGATATTGATATATTTCGCAACAAAGTTCATCTCTTCTTCAATGGTGATATAATCAGAGCCCCAGCTCATACTCTTTCGGAACAGGATCGCAAGCTCCCCTATGATATCCGCTGTTTCATTCTCACCCTTCAGTAAGCTGCGCATCCGAATTGTCTCCAGGGTATTGAACATAAAATGCGGATTTACCTGACTCTGTACCGCCTTTAGCTCTGCCTGTTTCTTGGATAACTCCAGTGCCTGTTTTTCGGCATTCCCCTTAAAAACTACCTCGATCAGATTCTTAATTTTTCTTACCATTAAATTATAGCTTTGGATCAGCTTTCCGATTTCATCCTCTCCTTCCTTGAGGCTGATTTCTTCAAACTGTTCCTTTTTTACCTTATCCATATAGTTTGCTACGACGGACAGCCGTTTGCTGATCGAACTGCCTACAAAATAAATCAGGAGTGACGGTATTATGACATTCATGACTACCAGCCACAGCAAGCCCTTATATTCGATGATTACGGACCAGAAGGGAGTATCCTCAGACAGAATCAGGATCTCCCACTCCTGATTACCGGCTTTGAAGGACTTTGACATTGTAACCTGCTTCTCATCAATCACCGAAATTGGTGTAAAGTCCCTCACGCTGCTTTCATTGGGAAGATTTGAAAACAAGACAAAATCCTTGTTCCTGACATAGATCTTCGCATCAATCTTTTCATTCTGCACATCCCTAAGCATAAGATTATAATCAATATCTATCTTAAGGCATTTATCGATGCCGACATTCCTGAAATAATCCAGATTCCTTATGATACTTATGGTTTTCGGAGTACCGCTTCCGGCAGAAAACCTTTTTTCAGGGTCATAATAAGCATAGATAAAGACGTCATTACCACTGCTCGTATATTCCTTATACCACTGGGTATCCTTGATCAAAGAAGTCTTTGCAAACTTGCCGCCACTAAGAATAGTTTCATTATCAGCATAGATCAGGATCTGATTTAATACTCCGTTATTATAATTATAGCTAAAGCTATTATTTCTTGTAAATTTTATATACTCGTCATAATATGACAAGTTACTGGTATAGTTTGTATTAAGGAAATCATTGAGGGTACGATCGTTATAAAGATTATTCGTAAACCCGATACAGCCGTTAATCGTCTCTGTCAGATTATACTCCACACGACTCATGGTGTACTGCAGTTCCTTCGCCTTATCCCGTTTCGAGTTTACGTTAACTGTGTGCATAATAATAGCATCTGTCAGAATGATTGGCAGAAAAACGCAGAATGCGTAGATCAGAAGCAGTTTATTCCTAATCTTCAGATTATTAAATGTAAATTTCATGGCTCCTACTCTCTTCCCCTGCTCCTTCTATGGCAGCATGTCCGCATGATACATCTCTTATAATTTTACACAATATCATAAATTATATCAAGCAAATCCTCTGCAAAGCGGGCATGTATTACTTCCATAAACGGAAGAAACACGCTTTTACGGTAGCCTCAGATTACAGGGAGAATAGTTTAGGGCAGAAAAAAGCAGCAGGTTATCTGCTGCTCTATTCGTTCTGTTTTCCTTCACCTGAATATTTCTTAATTATTCTTATTATCCGGCTTTCCCTCGCTTGATATGACTTTACCCAAATCCGAGGCTCTGTTATCGGTTTTACCGGTATGCCTTCTTTCCTTCTCCTTCCGATACTTCTGATTCGATTGCTTGCTCATGATTTCACATCCTTAATTTGATATAAATATGGTAACTATTCAGTTGACTCCGAGAAAAAAGCATAAAATACATGCTTAGCAGAATTTCGAGTCAATATTATTTATTATAACCGCAGGTTATCGAAATATTCTGCTAAAACTTTATGCAGTGGTCACCGGGAAGGTCCTTCTAAATTGTTCCCGAATTGACATAAAATTGAACCAAATTGTTAACAAAATGTCTTTATTCTATCCATATTTTGAACATAAATTCCGTTTATACTATAATCAGAAAGTGATTTATAAGAATTTTTCACTCTCCTCCTCCCTACTTATAGATAGAAAGAGAGGGTGCTTGTCAGCATAATGCGTCAAGCACCCTTATTCTTTTGTCCTGATTTTCATACATAGCAGAGCCCATCCCGGAAGCATATCCTGAACAGGGAAAATTTATGAATTTTTTATAATACCTTCACAATCTCGTCACATATTCCTTTTATAATCAACTCATAGATAGTGATAAAACACTTTCTACTCCCACCCTATTATACGCTAAGGTATACTTCACCCTAAGTTGTATACCAAAAGAACCCGTCCTTTGGACGGGTTCTTTTCCGTGTGTGCCCGGTGGGCACACACTCTAACCGGTAGCTTACTTCTGTTCCTCCAGAGCTTCGGAATTATCTTTTTTCTCTTCGGAAAGCTTCGTAATACGAACCTGTTCAATCATTTTATTCTTTGTTTCCATAATTTCAAACCTGTAGCCTTCAAATTCAAGTGTTTCATTCTCACCATCCATGGGGATACGGTCCAGGATTGAGATTAATAAGCCATTTAAGGTATCAAAATCCTCCTGGTTCAGCGAGATATCCAGTTCATCCTCCAACTCGTCGAGGCCGATAGCTCCTTTTACGATACAGCTTCCGTCCTCAGTACAGAGAATCATCCTCTCCTCTTCATCATATTCGTCCTGGATATTACCTACGATCTCCTCAAGGAAATCTTCCATAGCGACTAACCCCGCTGTTTGACCATATTCATCGATTACGATTGCCATGTGGATATTCTTCGATTGCATATCATGGAACAGGATATTGATATTCTGTGTATCCGGTACAAAGTAAGGTTCTCTTGCGATTTCACTCAGAGGCTTATTTTTCATTTCCTCAGATATGTAAGCACCGATGACATCCTTCAGGTGAAGGATCCCGATAATATTATCCCGGTTGCCTTCATATAGCGGGTACCTGGAGTAGTTTTCCGACAGCATGAACCGCAGGGCTTCTTCCAGTGACATTTCCGAGTTAACTGCCACGATCCGCTTCTTATGGGTCATGATATCCTGTGCTTCCTTCTCATCCAGTTCAATGATGTTTGAGATCATTTCCGCTTCCCCGGCATCGAAGACTCCTTGCTCCTGTCCCTCATTTACCATGGAGATAATCGCTTCTTCCGTCACATTATCAAAAAGCTCTGATGGCTTGACTCCGAAGACAAACAGGAGAGCTCCCATGGTTTTTTCCAGTATCCAGGCGAAAGGCTTCAGAAAAAAGCTTAATAGCTTCACCATCCACAGAGTATGGCAGGATAAGGTTTCAGCATGTTTTGCGGCAATCTTCTCCGGCAATACGGTTCCGAATAAGGTTGTAACCATAACCAGCAGAAACGTGAACAGAATATAGTATGCGGGTTTCAAAAGCCCCATATCAAGATTGATATTTAAGTTCTGTAAGTTCTCTTCAAACCTGACCATAAAGTGGGATGCGTAGATGCTCCCTATCAGAATACCTATAAAATTAAGCAATAACTGCAGAACATGGAAATACCTGTCCGGTTGTTCCAGAAGCTTCAGAAGTGCTGCTGCCCTGCGATCACCCGCTTCTGCCTTCTTCTTAATACTGCTTTCATTGACATCATAGAATGCCATCTTCATTCCTGCTACCAGTGCCTGTGTTAAGATCAACACCAGTATCCAAATTACTCCCGATATGGGACCGCCTTCGTCCATGGTAAAAATATCTCCTTCTTTCTCAGGTTTATCTGAAATATGTATCTAAAGCAAAACTGATGATGAGAGCCTTATCAATTTTCTTTAATACATCCCGGTCCAGGTGGCAGACCTTCTCTTTTAGTCAGGATTTATCAATCGTCCTTACCTGTTCCAATAATATTACAGAATCCTTTACTATTCCATATTTATCAGCATCCAGCTCCACATGGGTGGGGAGCTTAGCTTTATTCATTTTTGATGTAATCGCTGCACAGATGACAGTAGGGCTGTGCTTATTACCGGTATCATTTTGGACAATCAATACCGGCCGGACACCACCCTGCTCAGATCCGATTACAGGTCTCAAATCAGCATAGAAGATATCTCCTCTTTTTATTACCACTTTATTCACACTCCAATTTCAGGCTATAACCTTATTATTGCGAATTTCTTCGTGTGTATTCCATAATAAAGTGTTGTTTCCTAATGATCTGAGCCCAGTGTCATATAAACTCTTGGGATTCTCTTTCCTACATTGCAAACCAGTTCATAAGGGAAGGAATGGGACCAGGCAGCCAGTTCCTCCGCGCTGATATAGGAATTCCCCTCTCTTCCGAGCAGAGTGACCCTATCCCCCTGCTTCACCCCTTCGATATCCGTTACATCCACCATAAACTGATCCATGCAGATCCTGCCGATAATCGGTGCATATTGTCCGTGGATGATGACCTTTCCCGTGTTGGACAGATTCCTGGAGTAACCATCCGCATAACCGACCGGAATTGTTGCTACCATCGTCTTTCTTCCGGTGAGATAGGTTGCACCATAGCTGATACCGACACCGGCCTCCACTTCCTTCATATAGATGACATGGGTGATCAGCTCCATTGCCGGAATGAGCTGTACCTCATTACGGCTCACTTCCTCCGAAGGATAGATCCCATAGGTGGCAATCCCACAGCGGACCATATTCAGCTCCGCGCTCTTATGGTCAATCGCGCCCGCACTGTTCGAAGCATGCCTGATCGGAATGCTGATGCCTTCCTTCTCAAGAAGGTCGATAAAATCAAGGAATCTCTGAAGCTGTTTTTCGGTACTTGACTTATCCATCTCATCTGCCCTGGCAAAATGGGTAAACAATCCTTCTATCTGAATTCCATCCAATTGGGATATCTGTTTAATCTCCTTCACACTTTCCGGTGAATCCGAATAACCAATACGGCTCATGCCGGTATCTATCTTGATGTGAATCTTAGCTGTCCTGCCCTGTCTGACAGCTTCTGCAGAGAGCGCTTCTGCCATCTCATACTGGAATACTGTTTGGGTCACATCATAGGCAACAACCAGGCTATATTGCTCCTTTGGGGTGTATCCCAGAATAAGAATCGGTTTCGTGATACCGGCGGTTCTAAGCTCGATTGCTTCTTCGATGATGGCAACTCCGTATGCATCGATCCATTCCTCATCCAAAGCCTTTGCAATCGGAACCGCACCATGACCATAGGCATCTGCCTTTATAATTACCATCAGCCTGGTGCCCTTATGTAATTTGTTCCTTACCTGCTTCAAATTATGTCGGATGGCATTCAGGTCCACCCTGGCCTCAACTCTATAATAATGATCTGCACTATCATTCCATGAGATTAATTCTTTTTCCATTCTGCAAGCCTTTCCAGGAGCAGCTCCTTAACTGTCCGCCTGTTCCTTAACATTTAAAACATTATGAATCGCCTCTATAATATCTCCGGCCATCAGAGAATAGGTTCCCTTCTCAGTGGCCGCAGCGTCCCCTGCCAGTCCGTGGATATACACTCCCAGACAGGATGCCTCATAGGAGGTCATCTCCTGTGCAATCAGGGCCGCGATGATACCGGTAAGAACATCACCGCTCCCGCCGGTAGCCATTCCGTTATTACCGGATCTGTTCACATATACCTTCCCAGCCCCGGCGATCAATGTTCTGGCATCCTTCATGACATATATCAACTTCCTATTATAAGAACATTGACGAGCAGTGTCAATGAGATTATCTGTTATAGAGGCCATAGGAATTCCGGTAAGCCTTGATAGCTCCTTCAGATGAGGGGTAAGTACCGTACCCTCCTTAACTTTAAGTTCCAGTCTGTTAAGACGGTCCTCCGGTGAGCTTAAACCCTCCCTGTCCATACCTTCTGCTATCATATTCAGGGCATCCGCATCGGCAATTACAGGCACAGCCGAATGCTTTAACACCAGGTTTAAAAGCTCCTCAGAAACCTCCGACCTTCCAAGTCCCGGACCGATAACGATGGCGGAAGCCCAACCGATGGAAGCTTTCATAGCACTGATCCATTCCTGCTTCTCCATTCCATCCGTATCATAGGCAGCGAATAACGCCTCCGGTAATAATGTCTGAAGTGCATTTCTGTTATCGGAGGAAGTAAGAATCTTAACTAATCCGGCTCCGCTGCGATAGGCTGCTTTGGCTGACAGATAGGCCGCACCTCCCATCCCTCTGCTGCCTGCAATGACAAGTACCCTCCCATAGGTCCCCTTATTACTGTAAGCTGCTCTGGCAGGGAGCTTACACAGATCTTCCCTGTCATAGTAGAAGGTATCCGGAAGATTGTTTCGCAGTGCCTCCTCCGGAAAACCGATATCGGCAACCGTGATCTCTCCGGCATATTCGGCCCCGGGATACAGCAAAAGTCCCTGCTTCATATAACCGTAGGTTACGGTATAATCCGCCCGGACAGCGACATTCATAATTTTCCCTGTATCGGACGAGATACCGGAAGGGATATCAATCGCATATACGGTACTGTTACTTTGATTAATCTCATTGATTACCGCTTCGTATCGCCCTTCCACAGGCCTTGACAAGCCCACCCCAAAAATAGCATCGATTATAATATTATATTCATCGGGCTTGTAGTTGTTTTCAACCATAACTCCCAAATTCTTCGCAATCTCAGTCTGTAACCTCATCTGGCTGCTGAATACCTTTTCTTCGCAAACAAAAAGAAGCGCAACCCGGTAGCCCTGTTGGAACAGGATTCTGCCAGCTGCAACTCCGTCACCGCCATTATTCCCGGGACCGCATACTACTAAGATCCGGTCCTCTTTGTGTATTCTTTTCTTCATGACCTTCACAGTTTCCAGTGCAGCCCGCTCCATCAGAACAAGTGCCGGTAGCTTTATCGTTTCGACTGTATAATCATCTATTTCCTTCATACCTTCCGAGTTCACTGCGTACTTCATGTTATGCCTTCTCTCCTATCACAAATGCACTCGCATAATCCTTCGTATTGGATATGGATACATGGACTGCTATAATCCCCTGTGCTTTTGCCAGCTCCTGTGCTTTCCCATAAAGATTCACATAGGGTCTTCCGTTCGCATCCCTTAGTACCTCGATCTCAATCAGCGATATTCCCATAAAGCCGGTGCCAAACATCTTGGCTACCGCTTCCTTCACCGCAAAATTATCTGCGGCCTTTATTCTGTCCTTCTCAAATAATTCAATCTCCGTCTGGGTAAAGCTTTTCCGCAGAAAGGTTTCCTTCTCGCAGGCCTTTAAAACCCTGCTGATTTCTATTAAATCCAGTCCGATTCCGGTAATCATGCTTTCCCCCAGTCCCATACGTGCCGATCGTATTCGTTACTTTTCATCCTCCACCGGCTTATTTTCTCGATCAAAGACTTCCATCAGTCCCGCACCCATAATATCATGCATGTATGTATAGATTAGCTTATTTTTGGTCTCCATATCCTGCTTGGTCAGAATCTTCAGCTTAAGGTCCTCCCTCATCTTGGCGATCCAGCCTGCTATCTCGGCAATGGCCAGCTTATTTTCATTCAGCTGCTCATGCCAGATCTTCATGCTCTCTGCCATTAAAAGCTCATTCATTTCCTTAATCCGATACGGAATATCCGCCAAATCATCCATAGCATTCTCTATCTTATCATTCAATTCCTTAATATACTGCTTATTCTTATCCAGTTTCTTTTCCTTGGCCTTGCCAATCAGATCTGTTCCGATATCCATGTTCACAACAATGTCTTTGATCAGGCTGTTCTTCAGTTTCTTCATATCCTTGATGTCATTCACCATCTTACCCTGCTTCTTCAGAAGGCTGTTGACACTCTGCTCCAGCTCCTTGATCCTGGGAGTTTTCACATCTTCCGGAAACAGCTCATGCCAGCGGGTATCCAGAGTAAGGATGGGAAGCTTCTTATTCTTAACAACAGAATCAAAATCAATGTTCTTTCCTCTTTTGCCCATACCTCATCAACCGGCCTTTCCAGGGATATCATTCATCGTTCTCGGGACGATCCTTCATAGATAAACGATAAGATAGCTTCATCAGACTCTCTGCCAGATGAACATTCTCCACCGTGATGTCCTTCGGAAGATTTAAGTCCGTAGGTGCGAAATTCCATATACCCTTAATGCCCCACTTCACCAGATCAGCTGCTAGCTGAGGAGCCTTTGTCTTAGGTACCGTAATCGCTGCGATATCAACCGAGTTTGACCGGATAAATTCCTCCAGATTGTCAATCAGCTGAACCTCCACTCCACGGATCGAAATTCCGATTAGCCTGGGATTCACATCAAAAATACCGCTGATATAGAAACCTCTCCGCTCAAAATCCACATAGTTAGCCAAAGCCTGTCCTAAATTACCGGCACCGATAATAATCACATTGTATTTCTTATCCAAGCCAAGAATTTTACCTATTTCAGAATGGAGATACTCCACATTGTATCCGTAACCCTGCTGGCCAAAACCACCGAAATTATTCAGGTCCTGTCTGATCTGCGATGCTGTTACCTTCATTTTCTCACTTAGTTCCTTGGAGGAGATACGGACAACATCCTTCTCAAGTAAGTCTCCTAAATAGCGGTAATACCTGGGCAACCTGTTAATCACTGCCTTGGAAATCTCTTTTTTATTCAATGGTTTTACCTCCTTTTCCTTACATATACTTTATCTTTATTATATTGAATTGTTAATAATAAGTCAATCAATCTTTCCTTAGTATGCATAAGTATACCTATTATATCACCCGGACGGGTAAATGCTTATTTCACCTTCACGGGTAAATGCGCCCATTTTCATAGGTTATTCGGACAGTGCCGTAAAACCAGCTCTATTTTCGGGAATTTTAAGCATGCGTTTATTACGCTTTTCTCCTCCCTGATAGGTTCGTCGGTCGCTCGAAAATAGGCTAATCGTTTTCCGGCCTCTGCCCGCACCCCCTATGAATGGACGCATTTACCCTGTCTGTGAACTAGCAAAACATCTTGGGCATATCTTTCTTACGTTTGTCTGTATTGTTTATGCATTGATATAATAATTCATCAGATCGATATAAAGACCTCTTTCATCTCAGCTACTTCGTGTTATTCCCGACAATTACAACTAACTTCCTTTACTTGACGGACAGCTTATGCTAAAATATATTCGCTTTGTATTATTAGGGAGGTTCGTATGATTTTAGCGGTTCAAAATATAAATAAATCCTTTGGGACAGATCAAATATTGAATGCTGTTTCTTTCCATATCAATGAAAGGGAGAAAGCAGCGATCGTCGGGCTGAACGGAGCCGGGAAATCCACCCTGCTTAAAATCATCATTGGTGAGTTGCCTGCCGACGAGGGCGAGATAATTCTCTCCAAGGGGAGCTCGATAGGGTATCTGGCCCAGCACCAGAATCTCGCGTCGGAGCATTCCATCTATGAGGAAATGTTAACCGTAAAGCAGGATATTATCCAACTGGACGAAAAAATAAGATTTCTTGAGCACGAAATGAAGCATGTTTCAGGGACTGAGCTAGATCAGATGCTGAATACCTATACCCGTTTGACACATGAATTCGAGGTGAAGAACGGTTATGCGTACCGAAGTGAAGTAATTGGTATCCTGAAAGGCTTAGGCTTCGGTGAGGAAGAATTCGATAAGAAGGTTAACCAACTGTCAGGAGGACAGAAAACCAGAATTGCACTGGGCAAGCTGCTGTTATCGAAACCGGATCTTATCCTCCTTGACGAGCCGACCAACCATCTCGACCTGATCTCCATCTCCTGGCTGGAAACCTTCCTGTTAAATTATAACGGAGCTGTGGTTGTGGTAGCCCATGACCGATATTTTCTCGATAAGGTCGTATCCAAGGTCATCGAGCTGGATCACGGAAAGGCTCAATCCTATGAAGGTAATTATTCCGATTATGCAGAGAAAAAATCCATGCTCCGGAATGCTATGCTGAAGCATTATTTAAACCAACAGAAGGAAATCAAGCATCAGGAGGAGGTCATCGCCAAGCTCCGTTCCTTCAATAGGGAGAAATCCATCAAAAGAGCTGAAAGCCGTGAAAAAATGCTGGAGAAGATCGAGCGGGTGGAGAAGCCCACGGACAATGCCCAGATCCACTTTTCCCTGGAACCAAGAATTACCAGTGGAAATGATGTCCTTACCATAACCGGACTCGCCAAAGCCTATGGGCCGCAGAAGCTGTTCTCCGATCTGAACTTCGAGATCAAGCGTGGGGAAAAGGTAGCC
>JAEZJW010000198.1 GCA_023415595.1 Bacillota bacterium | reverse complement strand
GTGACAACAAGCTGAACTGGCAGCAACAGAAGGAAGAACAGGCCAGAATCCGGAAGAGAAAGAATGAGCTGTCAAAGACTGAGGATGAGATTCACAAGCTAGAGACAAGGAACGAGGAAATAGATGCGCTTCTGACAAGAGAGGAAGTCTTTACGAATGTCCAAAAGCTGATTGAATTAAACAACGAGAAGAAAGCCATAGAGGACCGTCTGGTGGAGCTGCTGGAGCAATGGGAGCTTCTTGCGGCGGAGGATTAATGATATGAACCACAAATGAGGCTGTTGCATTTACATTCTAGAAATGGCGGAAGCCCCATACCCTTCCCACAACTTGCGTAAGCAAGTTGTGTACACACGCGATTGAAAGACACATCTTAATTTTGTATGACATAACTCGAACATTGTAATGTTCGGTTCTGGCATACAAAATCTTCAACATGTCTTTCAAACGGTGCATTATGGGAAGGATAAGGGACATCCGTCATTTTTAACGCTATTATGCAACAGCCTGTTTTAAGTTCCCTTACAGCAGCCTTGGAAGGATTGAATTAAAGGAATACATTCCGTTTCTAAGATGTTTTTGCTACAATGAGACAAAACATGCTCCATAAACGTATTATTAGTGAAAGCTTTCATTTTATTATCAGGGGGGTGGTTTCTTTGGATCAGGATACTTTTATTGCACTTGCCGATCAGCATAAGGATACTGTGTACCGGGTGGCCTTGAACTATCTGGGCAATACCTACGATGCGGATGATATCGTTCAGGATGTCTTGTTGAAATTATATACAAGGAACAAGCATTTTGAAAGCGATAACCATGCCCGGTACTGGTTGATTCGTGTTACAGTTAATTCCTGCAAGGATTTGCTTAAGAGCTTCTGGAAAAGTAAGAATGTTTTTCTCGAGGAGGTGGAGGTACCTATCATCTTCGAAGAACCGGAGCAGGAAGACTTGTATAAAGCAATTATGGGACTGCAGGAGAAATACCGAACCGTCCTTTACTTATATTATTACGAGGAATATACAATCAAGGAGATAGCAAAACTGCTGAAAATGAAAGTATCCTCTGTTACAACGAGACTCTCCCGTGCCAGAAACCAGTTAAAGGAGGTTTGGAAGGATGAAGAATAATGATCTTTATAAAGAAACATTCTCACAGCTTCATACGGCGGCTAACATTAATGTTGAGGATTATAGTAAGGTGAAGAAGAGGCAGAAGCAGGTATTCAGAATAGCAACGGCAGCCTGTGTCTGTCTCCTACTGGCAGCATCCTCAACCGTATATGCCATGAATATATTTGGTCTTAAGGACATGATCATCAGTAACAGGGTTATCCCCACTCCGGCTGTTACCGAAAGTATCGGGGATGTCTCTGATACCGGAAGTGATGCCCAGGGGGGCACTGTAACGGACGATGCTGCAGTAACCCCTGTAGAGAGCGACCCAGCAAATCCTTTTGTAGCCGATAATGTTGATTTGATCTCTCTTCAGGGCTTTGCTGACTGTAATGAGAGTAAGGCCGTACGTGAATGGACAGAATTTTGTGACAATTATGATAAGGACGGTGCCCTACTGGCCCAGGTGGGCAACGGCCCGACCGGTCTTGACGACAGATATTCACTCTACAGAGCATATACCCAGGAAATGGCTGATCAGCTGGATGAAATCGTAGGAAAGTACAATTTAAGCCTGCATAGTTCCATCATCATTATTAATAGTCAGGAGGAGTTAACCCAGAAGGCCGGAATTGGCAATTTTCTTGGAACTGCGAATTATACGAACGGAGCTTATATGTACGAGGACGGTACCTTCCATTTTGACGGAACTGCCAGCCTTGACAGCTTGCTCATTGATTATCAGTTCATGAACTGAAAGAAGGGAGCCTTTACCGACGTTATCCTGAATATCGGCAATCTCGAGGACTATACAGAATGGTCTTATCAAACCGACAGCGGTATCACCGTGCGTCTGGCTATGAGTCCCTATAAGTCTTTGGTCATTGCAGATATGGATACTTCCTTTGTTACAATTAATGTATTGGCGGGAACCGAGTATGGCTTCCTCGATGAAGCAGGCAAAATTACAGCTGCTGACTTGGAGCTCTTCGCGAATTCCTTTGACTACACGCTATTGAAATAAACAGTTGTCACGAAAAAGATGCGGTGCCTAAAAAGCTAGAATGTTTATCACATCAATCATTTAACGAATAGCGTGCTATATTATCCATAAGGAGACCATTTGGCGCATCGGTACTTAGGTTGTGGCAGTGATTTATCTGTCACAACCTTAGTACTGCTATAGCGCCAATTTGAGTGAAAACGTGTCTCCGGTGGATCATATAGCACGCTATTCATGCTAAACCTGACTAGTGATAAACATCATATTGTAAACAGGCACCGCACTTTTTAGCACGGCGCCCTTCTCTTATAATCCGTGTTCACTGATATTCTTTATTGTACTCATGATATGCTCATGGGCGAGTCTCTCAGCAAGTTCTCCGTCACGCTGCTTTATGGCACCTAGGATCGCGGCATGCTCCATACTGGACTGCGATGCACGGTTCGGTTGTGACAGCGTTATTTTTCTGATCCGTTCCACATAATGATGAAAATCAGAGAGTACATGGTTAAGGATCTTACTGCCGGAGGCCTTATAAATCATGTCATGGAATTTATTATCCAGTTCCACCAGCTGCTCCGAATGATTCCTTCTGGCATGGAAGTCGGACAGATACAGGACCTCTTCGAGAGCCTCGATCTGTTCCTCCGTAATATGCTCACAGGCCCACTTCGCACAGAGACCCTCAAGGTAAGAACGGATCATATAGATATCGTGGATATCCTTTGATGTGATACCGGTTACGGAAGCACCCTTATTCGGAATGATAGTGACAAGCCCTTCCAGCTCCAGCTGTCTTAAAGCTTCCCGGACAGGGGTACGGCTGACACCCAACTCTGCTGCCAACGTATTCTCCTTCAGCTCTTCATTTTCATGATAGGCTCCTGACAGGATATTCTCCCTTATTTTATTGAAGACCCGTCCTCTCAGGGAATACGTCTCAGCCATTTCTTTGCGAAGATCAAAATCTTCCAAGAATGTAACCTCCTTAGGTGCGTGATCCCTCCCGTGTTCATCCCTCATTGGATTCTTCGGGAGGTTACTAGGTTCACACCCTAGTCATAGTTGATTGATTTCAACAAATGTTTCCGAAGTCGGAGACGCTTTCGCTTAGTCGCATTACGTAACGGTACATAAGGCTCTACAAAACAGAGCCAAAGTACCGACGAATGCTAATACTCCTTTTCGGAAATCATTTGCCGAAATCATTATAATGAATTACTGGCTAGGGTGTGAACAGTAACATTTCGTTATGTTACAGTTTCTCTATGGTTTCCATCATATAGTCAGCGAATTCAGCACTGGTAGCACCGGTATCCCTGCCTGTCAATACAACCTTCTTCTCTGTTACTGTGCAGATATCAAGGGCTCTGTAGAGCTTGTCCGCTTCTGCCTTATATCCGATATGGGCGAGCAGCATCGCACCTGCACGGATCATGCTGCAGGGATCTGCATAGATATCTCTGCCCTCCTGCACCATTCTGGGTGCGGAGCCATGGATTGCTTCAAACATCGCATATCTTTTGCCGATATTCGCACTTCCTGCAGTACCGACACCACCCTGGAATTCAGCAGCCTCATCCGTGATGATATCTCCATAGAGATTCGGAAGAACGACAACCTGAAAGTCCCTTCTTCTCTTCTCATCAATCAGCTTTGCAGTCATAATATCGATATACCAGTCATCTGCGGTAATATCGGGATATTCCTTCGCAATCTCACGGAAGATGTCTAAGAACTTTCCATCCGTAGTCTTAATGATATTAGCCTTGGTTACCGCCGTTACTCTCGTCTTGCCGTTAGCTTTGGCGAACTCGAATGCAGCACGGATGATTCTTTCTGTCCCTTGAGTTGTGACCACCGTAAAGTCCACCCCGAGATCCTCGGTTACATGGACACCCTTGCTTCCTACGGCATAAGCACCCTCTGTATTCTCACGGTAGAAGGTCCAATCAATGCCCTGCTCCGGGATACGGACCGGTCTTACATTTGCAAACAGGTCCAGTTCCTTTCTCATTGCAACATTGGCAGACTCGACATTCGGCCAGGGATCGCCTTTTCTGGGTGTTGTGGTGGGTCCCTTTAAGATTACATGACACTCCTATAATTCTGCTAATACTGCCGGTGGAATCGCTGCATTTTCTGCGGCTCTTCTCTCTATGGTCAAGCCTTCGATTTCTCTGAACACTACCTTACCCGCCTTAATCTCATCCTTCAGCAGGTATTCCATTACTCTCTGTGCCTGTGATGTGATTGCCGGTCCGATTCCGTCTCCTCCGCATACACCGATGATGATTCGGTCCAGAGTCTTATAATCAAGAAACCCGCCCTGTGCCTTCATCTCTTCCACTCGTTTTAACTGCTCTGCAAGCAACTGTCCAAACCTTTCCTTCGCTGCTTCAATTCTATCTGCTGCTATCATGTTAATCCTCCAATTCTATGGTTTCATCGGCCCCATGGATGAACGGACCCGAATATTATTGTATGTCTTTCTGATATTCTTGTCAACCTTCCCTGTGATGGGCTCCGGCTCCAGTACACAAGATACAGGGGCATTCACACACAATTAAAGTGCTGCCCCCGATTATCCTTTTATGATTATTTGATCAGGCTGATTCCCAACTCGTTCTGATAGCGGTTGATCAGTTCTATCAGCTCATCATCGGTGATTACGGTAACACGGCCGCCATCGTATTCCACATCCACCCATTCCTTGACCTTCATGACGATGGGGTTTGCCTTATCCACGGCCTTATTCCCCTTTAGCTTAAAGAAGGTATTGATCCAGTGAGCAATTCCGGCAAGGCCGGAGGTATTGGAAACTGCGACCAGAACCGGGCGGTTCAGGAATTTCTCCGTATCGAAGATATTATAAATCTCTTCATTCTTCAGTAATCCGTCCGCATGGATACCGGCACGGGTTACATTGAAGTTCTTTCCGACGAAGGGAGTCCTGGAAGGAACACGGTAACCGATTTCCTTCTCATAATACTCTGCAAGCTCCGTTATGACGGTGGTATCCATACCATCCAAGGTCCCCTTCAGCTGTGCATATTCGAATACCATCGCTTCCAGAGGGGTATTACCGGTTCTCTCACCGATACCGAACAGTGAGCAATTGACTCCTGCGGCACCGTACAGCCATGCTGTCGTGGAATTAGATACCGCTTTATTAAAATCATTATGTCCATGCCATTCCAGCCACTGGGAAGGTACTCCGGCATGGGTCTTAATGCCGTAGATAATTCCCTGCACGGAACGGGGAATTACTGCACCGGAGAAATTCACTCCGTAGCCCATTGTATCACAGGCGCGGATCTTCACTGGAATATGGTATTCCCGGCTAAGCTTCATCAGCTCGGAACAGAACGGGATAACGAAACCATGGATATCGGATCTTGTGATATCCTCGAGGTGACAGCGGGCCGCGATACCGGTCTCCAGGCATTCTCTAACCACACTGAGATAATGGTTCATCGCTTCTCTTCTGGTCATCTTCATCTTATAGAAGATGTGGTAATCGGAGCAGCTGACTAAGATTCCGGTCTCCTTCATGCCGATTTCCTTCACCAGTTCAAAATCCTTCTTGCTGGCCCTGATCAAGCAGGTTACCTCAGGGAATTCGTAACCGCGCTCCATACATTTGTAGACCGCATCCCTGTCCTTCTTACTGTATAGGAAGAATTCGCTTTGGCGGATCAAGCCCTTAGGACCGCCGAGCCGATGGAAATAATCGAACATCGTCACGATCTGCTCCGTGGTATAGGGTGCTCTGGATTGCTGTCCGTCACGGAAGGTCGTATCTGTAATGAAGATCTCCTCGGGAAGATTATGTGGTACAATCCGGTCGTTAAACGCTATCTTAGGTACCTCATCATAGGGGAAGAGATTCCGGAACGTATTCGGTTCTTCGACATCCACAAGATTATAGATTGGCTCCTCCAGCTGGAGCAGGTTATTCTGTGGGTTTATGTACACTTTTCTTTGATCCATAGCTTCATTCTCCATCCTCTGATCATAAATTTGTTTTATTGTATACAATAATACTTGTATTGTCAATAATATTTTATCAGATTTATTGCATAAATATTTAATGACTTTTTAATGGAATCAATTCATAATAAAAAGCCAGCCTGGTAGGCATTCATTAATCATGTATTCAATAATGTCAGCTTTGCAGACATTTTATGAATCATGCAATAAAATACCCGCAGGAAATAACTTAAACTCACCTGCGGGAAGAATCTACATACTTATTATTTGGATTGATAATTATTTATAAATCTTGTATTAAGCCTTAATAAGCTAAAGACTGAACCGAAGCCAAAAGAGATTGCCGCTGATGACTTTAAATCAAACCCCAGCGGAAGTATCAGTCCAAGAACACAAATCATTATAATGGAATGAATTTCTTTTTTGAACAACATAAATCTCTCCATAGATATACAAGTTAGCATTTACATATTTTAACAGTATATCAGGATGGCTCGGTTGTCAATCAATTTTATCCATATTTTTACATTTATTGTTTCGCAGCTCTTATACTCCTATAGCTTAAACCTGTCAATGAGCTCTTTCAGCTCCAGTACCAGTCTGTCAACTTCTTCTCCCACTCCGCTGATGGTAATGATGCCTGCCAGAATTTCTTCCACAGTAGCGGAAGCTTCTTCTGTACTGGCCGCATTTTCCTGGGCTATAGCAGAGAGATTTGTAGCATAATCCATGACCACGGAGCGGCTGCGTTCTACCTCCTTGCTTACAGTATCAAGGATCTCGATTTCCTGGTCTATATCCTTGATGGAGGCAACAATGGCGCAATACTTCTCCTTTGTATCGATTACCTTTTTCGTCTGATCCTCAACTGCTTCTCTTACCGTCCGACTCTTAGCATCAGCCTCCAGGATATCGCTGCGCAGCTCAGTCAGCATAATATCAATACTTCTGGTAGCTTCAGCCGATTTCTCGGCTAAGATCCGTATCTCATCTGCCACTACTGCAAATCCCCTTCCGGCGTCTCCGGCGCGGGCTGCTTCGATTGCCGCATTCAGGGCTAGGAGGTTCGTCTGCTTAGCGATACCGGCAATCATATTACTTACATCTCCAATCTGAGATGCCTTGCTGCTGGTAACATTAATGATATCAAAGATAGAACGGAAGGAATCCTGATTATTTTTAGTTATATCATCCAGCTGCTCAACTGTTTTCAGACCCTCATTACTCGCAGCTTCTATTCTATCGCTTACCTGCATCAGGCTTTCGGCACTCCGGGAGTTATGTACAACTGCTTCCCCTAGTCTGGTGATTTCATCCGTAAGATTCTCCGTGTCCTCTGCCTGACCTCCGGCTCCCTCAGCAATATCCCCAATTGTACTTGCTATCTCGTTCATGGAGACACCGATTTCTTCCGAGCTGTTTCTCATCTCCCGCGAAGAAGCAGCAAGCTTTGAAGCAGCTACACTTAATTTCTCACAAATTTCCTTCAGTGATCGAATCATTTCTATAATTGCGGCTGATAATAGGCCAAGCTCATCCTTACTGTCCACTTTATGTGGCGTAAAGGCCAAATTATTGTTAGAGAGGGAATTCATATCAGACGTTAAATTTTTAATGTTCTTTCTCAGATAATTGATGATGCCAAAGGATATATACGAAATATATATCGTAATAGCACAGAGGATTGTACTTAGAATTAAGATATTTTTCTGTACGGACGCCTTAATCTGACCGGATATATGAATACCGTACGCATCCAGCAGTTCGTTCATATATTTCAGGTCCTGCCTTGTTTTGTTAAATTCCGCTTCTCTTCTTTCAAGATCTCCAATTCCGGTTTCCAGATTATAAGCAGCTTTCCAGGATGCAAAATGTATACTTAAATTATCATATATCTCAATAAAGCTTAATCCAACCCCAGGATGTTTAAACTCTCTCAGAAGAGATGGTTTATGCTCCAAATTTTTATAAGCCATATTCATATCTTCCAGTATGAGTGCAGCCTTCTCATCAAAAACTTCAATCATTTCCGTTAACTTTTCCTCGCTTATGTTATCCCTGGAAAGTATTACTTCCTTCTCAACCAAGGCGGCATGATAAAAGTCCCTGTCCCCGTTTAAGATAAGGTTTGAGGTCTTTGCTACGACATCATAAAAGATTTCCTTAGACTCATTTAAAATCTTGTTTTGCTGATAGCCCGACTGAATACAGAAGATAATCAGGGCTAAAATCGCCGGAGAAATCATAATCCATAATTTCGTAGCTACCTTTCGGTTTGTTATGATTTTCATATCCGTCCTCCTCTTTAGTGAATTGTATATTGGATATTGTATCCTATCGCCTTAATTATGTCAACAAAAAAGGTGCTGCCAATGCAGCACCCAGGTAACTCTTTCTGCTTATATAGTATTTTGTATAATCTCATATACAACCGGAACCAAAACTGCCGGCAGAATATTACCACATTTGATTTTCTTACCGAAGATCATATTAATTCCGATCCCGAAGATCAGGACCGATCCGATAAAGGAAATGTTTGCAATCAGCCGGTCACTTAAGTAGGGTCCGACAAAGCTTGAGGAGAAGGTAATCAGCCCCTGATAGACTCCTACTGGAATGACTGAGAAGAATACTCCGATACCGAGCGTAGAGGCAAAGAAGATGGCGACTACTCCATCGATTACTCCCTTTGCCAGCAGGGTGGCGGGATCATGGGAAAGCCCATCCTCGAGTGAACCGATAATTGCCATTGCTCCGATGCAGAACAGCAGTGAACTGTTGACAAAACCCTCAACAAAGCCCTGCCCTCTCTCGCCCTTCACTTTCAGGGATTTTTTCAGCCATTCTCCCACATGGTCGAGCCTTGCTTCAATATCAATTGCTTCACCGACAAAAGCACCGATTGCCAGGGCCACAATCATCAGCATGATGTTCGCT
This sequence comes from Bacillota bacterium, assembly GCA_023415595.1. Taxonomy (GTDB): domain Bacteria; phylum Bacillota; class Clostridia; order Lachnospirales; family Lachnospiraceae; genus Mobilitalea. Next base: position 6,242 of record JAEZJW010000198.1, on the reverse strand, counting down.
GTATCAAGCTTGTTATCCTTCAAGACGAATATGCCCTGAAGTGCTCCGCTGATGCCGATAAACATGACAGCCAAGCCAAGAGCACTCATAATCGTATCCTGGAAGCGCTTCTTTAGGCCTCCCTTTAATAATATCCCTATTGCAGATCCTAGTAAAATGGCGGCAACATTGCCCAGTGTCCCTAATCCAGCCATATTCTTCTGCTGTCCTCTCGTAACCTGCTGGACAGCATTTCCTCCCCTTCTTATCATTATGTCCTACTATTTCGGTCGTTCTATTATTGTTATTCAATCTTATCCATCATTTTGTCCTTCTATGTCTGTCTGTACTTCTATGTCTGTCTTTCCATCTAAATCTTTCAATCACAAAACCACTTCAAGTCTTCATATGTTGAAAAATCTCTGTCTATTTGTTACACCAGTCCCGTGGTCTGCTCTACTTCTCTTAACGCTAAGATTGTTCTCTGAAGAAGCTCGTCCAGTTCCCAGCCGAGCATATTTGCACCCTGTTCAATCACTTCCCTGGAACACCCGGCTGCGAATTTCGGTGTCTTGAACTTCTTCTTCACCGAGCTTAATTCCAGATCCATCGTACTCTTCGAAGGTCTCATAATAGCGCAGGCACCAATCAGTCCGGTCAGCTCGTCCACCGCAAACAGTACCTTCTCCATCTGATGCTCCGGTTTAATGTCCACACAAATCCCATACCCATGGCTGGCGGTAGCCCGGATAATTCTCTCATCCAGTCCCCGTTCCTTCATGATCTCCTGGGACTTAACACAATGCTCTGTGGGATACCTTCCGAAATCCAGATCATGGAGCAGTCCTACCAATCCCCAGAACTCCTCTTCCTCCCCATAGCCTAGTTCCCTGGCATAATACTTCATGACGCCTTCCACGATCCGTGCATGCTTTAAGTGAAAATCTTCCTCATTGTATTCCGTTAACAGCTCCCAGGCCTCTTCCCTGGAGGGTATCTTACCCATCATTACCTCCTTACTGCCAAACCTACTCCTACAATAAATACCGGTTTATCAGGTATTCGCTCCTCATGTATTTAGGCATCGGCACTGCTTCCTTACTGCCGGCAGGCATTAGTAAAACTTTATTAATGAATATACATCAACCTCATAAATAAAACAAGTCAAAAAACCAAAAGACCCGGTTTTTTCCGAGTCTTTTGACATGTATTTTTCTATATAACTCCACCAATATCCTTGATGACCTCTCCGGCGATAATCAGACCTGCTACGGAGGGTACGAAGGCATTACTGCCCGGAATCTGACGCTTTGCAGTACATTTGCGCTCCGCTCCGGGAGGGCAGATACAATTGCTTTTACAGCTGATGGCCATATCCTCCAGGGGCTTTCTCGCAGGCTCCTGCGAGTATACCACCTTCAGCTTCTTAACACCGCGGACCTTCAGTTCCTTTCTCATTACCTTAGCTAACGGACAAACCGAGGTCTTATAGATGTCCGTTACTTCAAACCTGGTAGGATCCAGCTTATTGCCGGCTCCCATGCAGCTAATGATCGGAGTATTTACGGCCCTAGAACGGAGTACCAGTTCAATCTTGGCAGATACTGTATCTATTGCATCAACTACATAAGTAAAGGCTGAGAAATCAAACTGGTCCGCAGTCTCTGCTGTAAAGAAGCAACGGTAGGTATTTACCACTGCTTTCGGATTGATCTCAAGGATCCGTTCCTTCATGACATCGACCTTATACTGTCCAACTGTCTTTCTGGTCGCAATGATCTGACGGTTGATGTTAGTCAGGCATACCTTATCATCATCAATCAGGTCAAAGTTACCCACTCCGCTCCGTGCCAGCGCCTCCACTGTGAAGCCACCCACACCGCCGATTCCGAATACCGCAACTCTGGCTTCGCTCAGTTTCGTCATGGCTTCTTTACCTAATAATAATTCTGTTCTTGAAAACTGGTTCAACATTCCGCCGTTCCTCCTTTCTCGTTATAATCATCAAGAAAATGATACGACATCTTCTTATTATGATATCCAATGATGGTATCGAGATTCACATCATGGATGCTATTAAATATATTCATATCTATGCTTGGATTCGTCTGACGGAATTTCTTTACCAAGGCCTTCATCTCCTGGCGTTTGGACCCGCCCCCTCCGTTATCGCAGAGAGTGCAATTCTCGGTAAGCCGGCAGGCACACTGGATGAATTGAAGGTCATGATGTTTCTTCCAGGCCAGAATATCCTGCTCCTTGACCATATAGAGCGGACGGATCAGCTGCATACCCGGATGGTTGGTGCTATGGAGCTTCGGCATCATTGTCTGGATCTGGCCGGCATAGAGCATTCCCATCAGAACGGTTTCGATCACATCATCAAAATGGTGGCCAAGGGCAATCTTATTGCAGCCCAGCTCCTGAGCCTTCTTATAGAGATATCCCCTTCGCATCCTGGCACATAAATAGCAGGGGGAGGCATCCACCTCTGCAACGATATCATAGATCTGTGTCTCGAACATCGTAATCGGTATATTTAAGAGCTGTGCGTTGTCGATGATGGTCTGTCGGTTAATTTCATTATAACCCGGGTCCATACTTAAGAATACCAGCTCAAAGGGTATCTTACCATGACGCTTGATCTCCTGCATACATTTTGCCAGCAGCATGGAGTCCTTGCCACCTGAGATACAGACTGCGATTTTATCGCCTTCCTGGATCAGATCATATTTACTGATCGCATTCGTAAATCGTCTCCAGATTGTTTTCCTGTAGGTCGTAATTATGCTTCTCTCTATTTCCTGATATCTTTCCATTATTTTACCACTTTCTGATAGATAAGTCACTAACTGCTGAAATATCCTGTTTATTGTTTCGCATGTTGTTAACATTACCTGTTCTATAATTACCTGTCTCCGGTTAATCTGCGGTTAATATCATTTGGCCAGTCTCTGATAACAGGCATCGAAGGCCTTAAGAAACCCGTTAAGCTCCTCCTCGGTTGTCAGATGGCTCAGGCTGATCCTCCAGGAGCTCATAGCATTCTGCTTATCCTTAGTGATCGCATATACCGGTCTGGAGGGTGAATTAGGGACCGAACATGCTGATTTCACAGAGACGCAAATGCCTTCCTCTTCCAATGCCTGTGTAAATTGTACCGCTTTCACTCCCCGAACGCTTACATTCAGGATGTGGGGAATGGAATGACCGGTACTGTTGAAGCGTACCTTCTGATAGGCGGATAGCTTCTGCTTCAATAAAGCATTCATTCCCGCAATGGTGGAATACCGATCCTTAAACTTCCCAAGTGCGAGCTCCAGAGCCTTCCGGGCTGCAGCAACCATTGCGAGGTCCGGAGTACCGCTGCGGTACAGGGTTGTACTGCTGCCACCATGGATCAGCGGCTCCAGAACGATGTTCTCTTTCTTAATCAGAAAGCCGGAGCTATTTAATCCGAAGAATTTATGGGGAGCGAAGGTGATACAGTCTGCATCCTCCATATCAAAATCTATCTTTCCTACTGCCTGAGTAGCATCCGTATGGAAGCGGCAGTTCGGATAATCCTTTAAGAGTGCATAGATCTCAGTAATTTGCTGCATGATTCCCAGTTCGCTATCTACGGTGCAGACAGAAACCAATATCGTATCCTTCCGCAGCAGCTCACGCAGGTGCCCGAGATCGATAAGTCCCTCCTTGGTCAGCTCCACCAGATCAATCTCATAGCCCTGGGACTGCAGATAGGTTAAAGCCCCGCTGACGGAAGGGTGCTCCAGACAGGTCGAGATGATGTGTTTACCGTTCCTCCGGTTCGCATGGGCGAGTCCCTTAATTGCCAGATTATTCGCTTCACTGGCACCGGAGGTATAGATGATCTGTGAGGGCTTTACCTTCAACAATCCTGCAATATCAGCAGTGATCCCCTCCAGTCGTTCCTTCGCCTGTAAACCAAGCCGATGCTTTGAATTCGGATTAGCGAGCGCCTGTCTGCTCTCCTCATAATAGGTGTTCAGCACCTCTTCGTCCACAGGAGTATTGGCGGCATAGTCAAGATATATCATAAGATCACCTGATCCTTTGTTCTGTATGTTCTGTTCCACAAAAGAAAACCCTGCTTTTAACGGAAAGCGGGGTTTTACCACGGCAATATTATAAGGAATAATTCCTAGTATGTCAATAGAATTTAAAAAGCCTGTTTCAAAACCTCTATTCCTAAAAGTTTTGAAACAGCCTTGATTATTACTTTACTTCTTCAAATTCGTCCTTACTGACACCACATACCGGGCAAACCCAGTCCTCGGGTACATCTTCCCACTTCGTGCCGGGTGCAATTCCGCCATCCGGATCGCCCAATTCTTCATCATAAATGTAACCACATGCTGTGCATTCAAATTTCTTCATAGCATAACCTCCATTTATTCTTATTGTTAACAGCTCATTACATATATATGTATACCACAAAGTGGTACAAAGCTCAAGATTTAATCAAATTTTCGGTAAGATATTAAATAATTCCTACTTAACAAAAGTATACCTTATGTTATAATAAATGGGTAAATCATAGCAATCCAGTATGACAGCCGATAGTAACTGACTGTCAGGAAAAGGAGGTAAAATCAATGAAGGCTTCAATCGACCGTGATGGCTGCATCGGCTGCGGACTCTGTGCAGATACCTGCCCCGAGGTTTTTCGTATGGATGATGAAGGGTTGGCAGAGGTATATACGAACCCGGTTCCCTCCGGTGCAGAAGATTCTGCAACCGAAGCTGCAGACGGATGTCCTGTCAGTGTAATAACCGTTGAGTAGTACATAGAGTCTGTATGACAGATTCAAAATTCATAATCTTATCCGGAGAAACACGCTCTGTGAGTATCTCCGGATCGTGGGCTCGCTCGCATACGAAAAAGCAAGCTTGTTTAAGTGAACAAACTCGTTTGTTCACTTTGCTCGCATTCGCCTTCACGCATGATAAAAATCAGCGCCGGATTTCTCCGGCGCTGATTTTATATCCATTGAACCGTAGGTTCAATTATTATTTTGTTTCCATGATATACTGGTTCAGGATGTTCTCCAGCATTTCCTGTCTGCCGGATCTATTCGGTGTAGCACCGTTCTTTAAAGCATAAGCCTCTAATTCCTTGAAGCCAACCTTACCATCAACGATATCCTTACCGATGCCGCTGTTATAACTTGCATAACGATCTGCCTTAAAGTTCTCGAATACCTTATCCTCAAGGAGCTTAGCAGCTACCTTTAAGCCTCTGGCGAATGCATCCATACCTGCGATATAAGAATAGAATAAATCATCATCCTCGAAGGAAGCACGGCGAACCTTGGAGTCAAAGTTCAGACCGCCCTTGGTGAAGCCGCCTGCAAGCAGAACCTCATACATAGCAAGAGTTGTATCATAAACATTGGTCGGGAACTGGTCGGTATCCCATCCGAGCATCGGGTCACCAGTGTTGGCATCTACGCTGCCCAGAACGCCGTTGATTCTGCTCATGTTAAGCTCATGCTGGAAGGTGTGCTGTGCTAAGGTTGCATGGTTTGCTTCGATGTTCATCTTGAAGTAATCCTGCAGATTGTACTTTCTTAAGAAAGCGAGTACGGTTGCTGTATCGAAATCATACTGATGCTTTGTAGGTTCCTTCGGCTTAGGCTCGATTAAGAACTGACCTGTGAAACCGATCTCCTTTGCATAATCAACTGCCATCTGCAGTAATCTTGCCAGGTTATCCAGCTCTAAACCGGTATCGGTATTCAGTAAAGTCTCATAGCCTTCACGGCCGCCCCAGAATACATAGTTCACACCACCTAAATCCTTGGTGATCTCCATAGCCTTCTTGATCTGTGCTGCAGCATATGCAAATACGGTTGCGTTGCAGGAGGTTCCTGCACCATGAACGAATTTGTCATCGCTGAAGGCATTGGTGGTTCCCCATAAGCACTTGATGCCTGTGCGAGCCATTTCTTCCTTAATTACAGCAACGATCTCATCTAAGTTCTTATTAGTCTCCTCTAAGGTTGCAGCTCTGGGAGCGATATCTGCATCATGGAAGCAGAAGAAAGGGATCTGCAGCTTCTCCATCAGCTCAAAGGATGCATGCACTCTTTCCTTTGCCTTTGTCATAGCGTCAGCATTGTTATCCCAGTCACGGTGCATGGTAGCGCCACCGAAGGGGTCGTTACCCATATAGGTAAGGGTGTGCCAGTAAGACATTGCGAATCTGCAGTGATCCTTCATGGATTTACCCATAACGA
>JAEZJW010000060.1 GCA_023415595.1 Bacillota bacterium | reverse complement strand
TCGTTCCGATCGCAGTTTCCTTAAACAATGTTCCTCATTACTGGGTAGAGTTCTTAATGCTCTCCGCAGCAGGTCCGGAAGGCTATGCTACTGTTCCTACCGAAGCACCGGCTGATTGGGCAAAGGGACTTGATATGTTCAAGACCTTAAGAGATCTGGGTGCATTCCCGGTTGATACCGATACGATTGACAATGACCTCGCAGGCGAATTATTCAAGAATAAGGAAGCTGCTATGCAGCTGGATGGTTCCTGGTATGCAGGCGGAATTCCTGATCAGGACAACACCGTATTAGTAGCATTCCCCGTTATTCCCGGCGGCAAGGCTCAGGCAGGCGCTATGGTTGGCGGTATCTCCTCCGGTTTCTATATCACTAAGAAGGCTTGGGATGATCCCGATAAGAGAGATGCAGCAGTGAAGTTCGTTATGGCTCACACCAGCAAGGCATCCATCACCACCTATTGGGGCGGCAATGGCCAGGCAGCTGCAGCAGTAGATCCGTTAGCTACCATGACTCCCCTTGGAGTATCAGGTTTAGATTACAGCAGTGCAGCAACCAGTATTTCCTCTCCGACAGATTCTCGTATCTCTCAGGAAGCTTATAATACACTGATTGCAGGTATCGTTGATGTGTCCACTGGAGCTAAGACTTCCACTGATTTATTAAATGAAGTACTTTCTATTAATGCAAAATAGTTGCTTTTGAACAAGCATCATAATGGGGGCTTAGCTACACCGGCCCCCATAGTTTTTAGATAAAAGTAACTCCTGAGGGCGTTACTTCTATCTCCGAAAGTGCTTGAAGTGTAGGATTATCTTCAGGCTGCAGGAATAGGTAAGTCTGGTAATCATTTATTAGCAGGAAGGCGGGTATCCCCATGTTATACAAGAAGAAATGGCCTCTTTTCATTTTTCTGCTCCCCGGATTTCTCATGATGATTGTTTTCCTCTATTTACCCTTCATTCAAAACATCATGAACAGCTTCTACGATATGAAATCCGTCGTTAAGATGCCGGGACAGGAGTTTAAATTCATTGAATTCGATAATTATAAAACTTTACTTATAGATCCGAAGATTAGGATAGCAATCTTTAATTCACTGAAAATGATGGGACTGACCATTGTATTCCAGGTAGGAATTGCGCTGGTACTGGCAATCATGGTGAATTCCATTCGTCGCGGACAGCAGTTCTTCCGTATCGTTTATTTCTTTCCGATTGTAATTTCCGCTACGGCAATCGGTTTGATTTTTAAGCTATTTTATAATTATAACGGCGGAATGCTGAACCAGCTGCTGGAGGTACTGGATAAGACACCGGTCAATTGGCTTGCACCGGGAATCGCGTTTATTATGGTCGCCATTCCGACTCTGTGGAGCTATGTCGGTTTCTACTTTGTGATCATACTGACCGGAATCAACGGAATCTCAGGCGATGTCTATGAAGCAGCAGATATCGATGGCTGCTCCAAATTCAAGCAGGTATTCTATATTACGCTGCCTTTGCTCCGGGGTGTTCTGTGCACCTGTATCACCCTGGCGGTCACCGGTGCGCTGAAGGTATTCGATCTGCCCTGGGCAATCGTACCGAAGGGAGCTCCCCAGGGAGTCACCCATTTCCTTGGCACCTATATGTATGAACAGACCTTTACCATCGGTAATATTGACTACGGCTCCACAATTGCTCTGTTAATTGTTATACTGGGAGTCATCGTATCCTGGGTAGTATCCAGGATCATTAAGCCGGATGAGAATCTGTAATCAGGCTCGAAATGTGAGAGGTAATTCGCTTAGCATGACAGCACCAAAATGTGCCTGTGCTAATATTGATGGAGGTTGCTATGACGAAATTGAAGAAGAATAAGAAGAAGGGTTTTAGTATCGGTAAAGTAATCATTACCCTGATCCTGACCCTTTGGGCAGTAACTACGATTTTCCCCTTTCTTTGGGTAGTAAATAACTCCTTTAAACCCTCCCGGGAGGTAATCAACAGCTCCTTTTCAGCACCGAAGGATTTCACTTGGGACAACTATGAGAATGCCTTCAGTAAACAGAATGTACTGGTCTCCTATAAGAACAGCCTGGTGATCTCCGGCAGTGTGACCATCGCCGTTATGATCCTGGCATCGATGATGGCTTTTGCCATGACCAGATATCAGTTTAAGGGAAAGGGGCTGATCTACTCCCTGATTGTTTCCAGCCTGATGTTTCCGGCTTTCTCTACGATCATACCGGTGTTTAAGATGATGACGGATTTTGATCAGCTGAATAAGGCAATCAGTGTCATTCTGCCGCAGGTAGCAGGAAACTTAAGCTTTGCCACAATCGTTATGATGGGTTTCCTAAGATCGCTGCCATTGGAGATGGAGGAAGCTGCTTATATGGAGGGAGCGGGGGTAGGTAAGGTATTTCGGATCATTATCATGCCTTTACTCCGGCCGTCCCTGGCTACTGTTGCGATCTTTTCCTTCCTATGGTCCTATAATGATTTATTTACTCAGCTTATCATGATCCGCAGAAGAGTGAAATATCCGATCAGTGCTTTGCTGATCGAGATCAGCTCCAAATACGGCAAGGATTTCGGTTTGATGGCATCCTCGGTTACCTTGATCATACTTCCTGTCTTGATCGTCTATATCATCTTACAGAAAAACATCATTAAGGGATTGACAGCGGGAGCATTAAAGGGTTAGGTTTAAATAGTCTGAAGCAATTATATGGAGGGCTTGGCAATGTATAAAGTAATCATTATCGATGATGAACCAATCATTGTAGAGGGTATATCGAGAATCATTCCCTGGGATAAGTACGAATGTCAGATTGTTGCGACTGCGTATGACGGAATGGAGGGAGCGGAAGCGATCCGAAAATGGAAGCCGGATATCGTGATCTCGGATATTGCCATGCCCGGACTGGACGGACTTAGTATGGTGGCAGGATTAAAATCGGAATTGCCTGACCTTGAGATCAGCATTCTGACCGGCTACCGTGTCTTTGAGTATGCACAGAAGGCAATCAATCTCGGAGTGACCCGCTTCATGCTGAAACCCTCCAATATGACAGAGCTCGAGGAGGCTATTCAGACCATGGTGAATAACCTGAAGGAGAAAAATATCTTACCGAACAGCTTAGAGCATAAGAATAAGGAGGCGGCAGCGGATAGTCCCGCCAGCAGCTTTATCGTAAATAATGCGATTCGATACATAGAGAAGAATTACGCACAGAAGCTGACCTTAAATGATGTGGCTGAGAAGACCTATGTCAGCCAGTGGCACCTAAGCAAGCTGTTAAACCAGCATACGGGGAAGAACTTCTCAGAAATACTGAATGAGGTCAGAATCAAGGAAGCAATCAAGCTTCTGAAGGACCCCACCTTAAGAATCTGTGATATCGCAGAGATGGTGGGATATGTGGACCTGGCCCATTTCTCAAGAATGTGTAAGAAGATCCTGGGGGTACCTGCCACGGAATACCGGAACACGGTCACAACAAAGGATATGAAGTAAAATAACAAAAATTTCAGAGGGATTGACATGATTATATACAGAGCCAAGGATTATAAGGAGATGAGCCGGAAGGCTGCCAATATTATCTCAGCGCAGGTTATCATGAAACCAAACTGCGTGCTGGGACTAGCAACCGGTTCCACGCCGATCGGAACCTATCAGCAGCTGATTGAATGGTATGAGAAGGGGGACTTGGACTTCTCAGAGGTTAAGACCATCAATTTGGATGAATATAAAGGACTGACCAGGGAAAACAGCCAAAGCTATTATTATTTTATGTATCATAATTTATTTAAGCATATCAATGTACGTCCGGACAATACCTTTATTCCTAACGGGATGGCAGAGGATGATGTAGCGGAGTGCGAACGGTATAATTACATTCTGAAAGAACTCGGAGGAATTGACCTGCAGCTCTTAGGACTCGGCCATAACGGGCATATCGGCTTCAATGAACCGGAACAGCTCTTTGAGAAGGACACCCATCTGGTAGCGCTGTCGGAAAGCACGATACAGGCGAACTCCAGGCTGTTCGAGCACCCGGAGGAGGTTCCGCGGTTTGCTTATACGATGGGAATTAAGACAATCATACAGGCGAGGAAGATCGTTATGGTGGTCAGCGGAGAAGATAAGGCTGATATCGTAAGGGCGGCCTTCTACGGTGAAGTAACACCCGCTGTTCCGGCTTCGATTCTCCAGATGCATCAGGATGTAATTCTGGTCGGAGATGAGGCAGCCCTGTCAAAGATAAATTTGTGATTTTAACTAGTTCGGAGGTAAGTACAATTTTAAGCCGATACTGCCGATGAAAGGATTGAATTGGTTTCGGTGAAATGAATTTAGGGAAGGAGATAGCCCGTTGATTATTAAAAATGCTAAAGTATATCATGAAACAGAAGGATTCCTCCCCGGTGACATTCATATTCGGGAGGATAAGCTATACGAAGTAGAATATATCAGAAACAAGATCATCAAGGATGATATAACAGAATTAAATGATACCGGACTTGATGGAAGGCTTGATGAAAGCCATATTGCAAGCTCTGAATATAGTGATGATCCTGCGACCTTAGGGGATGACGTCATAGATGCTACTGGACTATATGCCATCCCGGGATTGACGGATCTTCATTTCCATGGCTGTGTCGGTTATGATTTCTGTGACGGCAGTGATAATGCGATCCACAATATGGCAGAGTACCAGGCAAGGAACGGGATCACTCAGATCTGTCCTGCCACGATGACACTGAAGGAAGAGGCTCTGGCAGATATCTTAAGCACAGCGGCATCTTATGAAAATTCAAAAAATCCTCAGGGTGCCATCCTCTGCGGAATTAATATGGAAGGTCCTTATATCTCTGTGAAGAAGAAGGGCGCTCAGAATGAACGCTATATCCGCAAGCCGGATGTGGAGATGTTCCGACGACTTCAGAGGCTATCGGGAAATATGATTAAGTTAACGGCCATAGCACCTGAAGAAGAGGGCGCTATGGATTTTATATCTGAGCTGAAAGGTGAGGTGACGATTTCCCTCGCTCATACGACTGCGGATTATATGACTGCGATGGAAGCCTTTCACAGGGGAGCCGGACAGGTGACCCACCTGTATAATGCCATGCCTCCCTTCTCCCACAGAGCACCGGGAGTGATCGGTGCCGCCTTTGATACACCGGGCTGTTATGTAGAGCTGATCTGTGACGGAATCCATATCCATCCGAGCGTTGTCAGGGCAACCTTTCGGATGTTCGGTGAGGACAGAGTGGTACTGATCAGTGACAGTATGATGGCGACCGGTATGCCCGATGGAGAATATGAATTAGGTGGTCAGGCAGTCAGGGTATCCGGAAGAAGCGCCACCCTGATCTCGGACGGTGCTCTGGCAGGTTCGGTTACGAACCTGATGGAATGCATGAGAAACTGTGTGAAGAGTATGGGAATTCCTCTTGAAACAGCGGTAAAAGGTGCTGCGGTCAATCCGGCTAGGGCAATCGGGATCTACGACTCCTACGGCAGTCTGACCCCAGGAAAGTTCGCGAATTTGGTACTGCTGGATGATAAGCTGGAGATCCGGGCTGTTATCCTGAAGGGGAGAAGAATTGATCTGAAGTAACTTATGTCTTTATATGGAGCAAAATCACTGGCTTCACATATTGTTTATGTTAGCCGGATGATGATTGCTTTGAACGTGACAGGGGGAAGGGGATGTCGTCATAATGATTTGTGACGACATCCTCTTCCCCCTGTAATTCCTTATCATTCTTGTAACTTTATTTCTTTCTGGATTTTCCTAGATAAGCTGCCTTCACAGATTCATCATTCAGAAGTTCCTTACCGGTTCCCTTCAAAGTGATGCTTCCGGTCTCACATACATATCCGGTATGGGCGATTTTTAAGGCCAGGTTCGCGTTCTGTTCTACAAGAAGGATCGTAACCCCTTGCTGATTTACTGTCTTGATGATATCCATAATTCCATGGACGATCAGCGGCGCAAGTCCCAGGGAAGGCTCATCCATCATGATCAGCTTCTGTCTGCTCATCAGGGCACGGCCTACGGCTAACATCTGCTGTTCGCCGCCGGAGAGGGTACCTGCCATCTGCCAGGAACGGGCCTTTAGGATTGGGAACAAATCATAGATCCAGTTAATATCGGATTCGAGATCATCCTTACGGCGATAGGCACCGATCTTTAAGTTCTCCAGTACGGACAGATCGGGGAATACCCGGCGTCCCTCCGGTACTAAGGTGATACCCTTATCTACGATGGAATTCGTGGCGCTGCCCGTAATATCCTCACCTTGATAAGTAATCTTACCGCTTTCCGGCTTCACTAAGCCTGCAATGGTACGGAGAATGGTACTCTTACCGGCACCATTGGCTCCGATCAGGGTTACGATTTCTCCCTCTGGCACTGTCAGGCTGATGCCCTTTACTGCACGGATACCGCCGTAGGAGACGGATAGATTATCAATTTCTAATATATTATTCTTCGCCATCGTCCGGTACCCCCAAATATGCATCAATTACTCTCTGGTTGTTCTGGATCTCCTCCGGTGTACCGTTAGCGATCAGCTTGCCAAAGTCCAGTACATAGATACGGTCTGAGATATCCATTACCAGATCCATATGATGCTCAATTAAAAAGATCGTCAGGTTAAATTTCTTACGGATATCATAGATAAATGCAGTCAGTTCGTCGGTTTCCTGTGGATTCATACCCGCTGCCGGCTCATCGAGCAGCAGCAGTTCAGGGTTCGTAGCCAGAGCACGGGCTATCTCCAGATGCCTCTGTTGACCATAGGGGAGGGAGCTTGCGATCTCATCCTTCACCGCGGTCAGGCCTAGGATATCCAGAAGCTTCATGGTTTCCTCCCGCATGGAGAGCTCTTCCTTACGGTTAAGACCGAGTGTAGCAGAGAGAAAGTTAGACTTCTGACGCATATGTTTTGCGATCAGTACATTATCAAAGGCAGAGAGGTCCTTGAATAAACGGATATTCTGAAAGGTTCTTGCCATACCCAGCTTTGTGATCTGATCCGGAGTCTGCTTCAGTGTTGTAGTATAGGCTCCGTTATTCTGTCCCGCATAGAGCTTCTTCATAGGACCCTTCGGGAAGTTGCTGCTGATTAGCTTATCTTTAAAATATACAGCACCATTGGTGGGCTGGTACACGCCGGTGATCACATTGAAGGCTGTCGTCTTACCGGCACCGTTCGGGCCGATCAAAGAGACGATTTCATTTTGGTTTACCTCCAAAGATAAATTATCCACTGCGATGACGCCACCGAACTGCATCGTTGCATTTTCAACTCTGAGGATGTTATTTGACATGGTTCGTACCTCCTTCTTTCGAGGAGCGCAGCAGTTTCTTCTTAAGTTTCTTCAACCATAGGGCTAGCCGGTCCCAGGAGAATTCATTTCTTCCCATGATACCCCTCTGGTAGAAGAGTACGACCAACAGGAGAACCACAGAGA
>JAEZJW010000051.1 GCA_023415595.1 Bacillota bacterium | reverse complement strand
CCCAATCAGCCGGTGCTTCGGTAGGAACAGTAGCATAGCCTTCCGGACCTGCTGCGGAGAGCATTAAGAACTCTACCCAGTAATGAGGAACATTGTTTAAGGAAACTGCGATCGGAACGATGCCGTTGGCCTTAAAGGTTTCAATTGCTTTTAACATCTTATCCCAGTCGGTAGGAAGCTCAAGGCTGTACTGATCAAATAAATCCTTGTTACAGAATAAGCCTTCCCAATAACCGGTGGTAGGAACAGCCCTCTTCACGCCGTCGGGATTAGATGCTGCTGTTAATGCACTGTCAAGAATATCGCCTGCATAATCAGGATATACTGCTTTGATCTCATCAATGCTCACGAACTTATTTGCTGCGAGAACGTCACTTGCATTGGCATCAGTGAAATACTGAATTACGTCAGGTTCATTTCCAACTGCAAAATCTGCTGCAATCTTGGTCTTCCAGTCCTGATCAGCAGTCTGGGAATCATCTTCAATTGTGATGTAGGGATAATCCTGCATGAACTTTGCGCTGATATCCTGATAATTTCCTGCATTCGGATCTGTGCCGCCATACATGGATACTGTAGTTAAGGTAACAGGATTCTTTGTCTCGGTTGTTGCTGCCGCATCGTTGCCTCCCTCGGTAGTTGCCGGCTCAGTATCCTTCTTGTCCTCTGTTGTTGCTGCGCCTGTATCGCTTGCTGCGGGGGTATCCTTCTTCTCTTCCTTCTTACCGCATGCTGTCATCATAGAAAAAACCAAACATAAGGATAACAGCAGGGCTAAGATTTTCATTGCTCTTTTCATTATGAAATCCTCCCATAATATAAATTTACCGGAATAGAAATGTTACTATTTGGTACATTTTCATTATAGCCGCAGTTTCCACAGAAAGCATTAGACCAACTTGATATTATTTGTTCATTCTTGCTGTGTTACCGACACAAACGCCAAAAATAGCATACATAATAACCTTAATTAGAATTGTTTTAGGAGATTTTTCAGTAACTTTTCCTTCTCCGTGTCATTTACCGGTTCACTGGGTATCGTGATCGTGGAAGCCGTCTCATCTTCCCCGACAGGTTTAATTGTAAGGCCATAGGCTTCCCCGTAGATCAGCTTTATTCTTTCATTTACATTACGTATTCCCAGGGAAGCATGAACCCCTTTCCCCGGAGCAAGCTCAGAATTCCTGTTATTTAAGATATTCTCTATTCTTTCCAGGTCCTCCGGGGTCATGCTCTTACCTGTATTAATAACCTGAAGAATGATATTATCTTCTTCCTTATATACCTTCAGCCGGATGACACCGCTCTTCACCACCTCAACACCATGTACCACGGCGTTCTCAATGATCGGCTGCAGGATCAGCTGGGGAACCTTTGTATTCAGCAGGGACTGATCGATCTCCTTCTCTACACGGAGCCTTTGACCGAATCTCATAGAGGTGATGAACAGATAAGCATCCGCACAGCGAAGCTCCTCCGAAAGGTTGATCAGCTTCTTATTCGAACGGTCCATCGTATAATCCAGTAAGGTACCTAAGGCTTCGATCATCTTCGTGACCTCGATATCTCCCGCCATTCTGGCCTGCCAGTTCATCATCTCCAGCGTATTATTCAGAAAATGGGGATTGATCTGGGATTGTAAAGCAATAATCTTCGCTTCCTTCTTAGCTAACTCCTCATGATAGGCATAATCGATAATATCCTTAATTTCAGAAGACATCCGGTTAAAGGATTGCTTCAGATAATCAAATTCCGCATTCGGCATCGGATCGTCCTCCAGCTGTATACCGATTTTTCCCTTCTCCAGTTCCTTATAAGCACCGATGATCCGTCCGATCGGAGCCCTGATATGCTTTGTGATAAAGATCAGCATATAGAGAAATACCGGAATTAAGACGGCTGAAATCAGCAGGATGATGTTCATGATGTCATTCAGTTCCGAGTAGATTACCTCCTTATTAGCGATCAGGATCGTACCGAAATGGTAGTCATCATATTTCTGCTGATAGAGCAGCCCTGTGTAAACACCTTCCTCTAACTTATATTTCTTCCGATTGGAATTAAAAGAATAGCTAGCTCTGATCTGACCCAGTATTCCTGCTTTTCCGCTTTCGCTAAAGGAAGCATTGCTATAGATAATTGAATCTGACTGATTGATGCAGATTCCCATCTCATAATCTTTATTATCCGAAATTCCTCCGAACAGCCTATCCTGATTCAGCTCCAGTACCAGCGTTCCGAATTTCGTGAAATTTGTGGTGGTATAAAGGTTGCGGATGATGTAGATCCGATTGTTCAAAACCACCACATGAGCATCGGTGGTATCCTGCTTCGTAATCTCCCTAGCCTTCGCTTCCACCGAATCATAATAGGTCTGGATATAATCCGTAGGCTGCCTGGAGGTGTAGTAGAGCCGGTCCGGCTCATCACTGAGGTAGAAAACAGAGATGACAAACCGGTTGTCATTATAGAATTTACTCTTAAGATTTGAGTATATCTCCTGATAAAGCTCCGTACTGCTGCTGTCCCCGGACTTATATTTCTTCCAGGCCTTCTCGATGATCAGTTCATAGGAGGTCTTCTTCGAGATGGTGATTGCTTCATCCATCCGCTGCGAAATGATGGAGCTGAAATTCTTCGTCCATTCCTCCATCAGCATCTCTGTCTTCTCTATGATGCTGTTCCGGTACGATATCGTCACAAAGAAAAATACAAACAGGATCGGTATGCTCCATAGGATCACGACCAGTAAGAGTAATCTCCTTCTTAGGGAGATTGGATGTTTCTTTGTCTTTCTCACCGTTGGCTCTGTATTCCCTGCTTCCATCATATTCCCCCCCTGATATAAATAAGGGTGTTGCATAAGTTGATGTCCGCCAACCCATTTACAACACCCTCAGATGATTAATACTATTTTATCATACACTGAATCCTATTTAAATCCTTATTATACTAAAATTTACATGATTTAAGTTTATTTCATCAATACAGGTTCCCGCTCTGCGAGGCTAAGGAAGTCTTCAAATATATCACAGAGCTTCTTCGCCTCCTCCGCCTCCGGCATCTCACAGAAGATTCGGAGCAGGGGCTCTGTTCCGGAGAATCTGGCAATGATCCAGCCTCCGTTCGCGAGATATACCTTGCAGCCGTCCAAATAGGAAACTCTTTCGATCTCATAAGGCATCTCCGGTAATAATTTATCCACCAGGAGCAGTTTATAGATTTCGTCTTTCTTCTCATGGGTAAAGGTATAATCCCTCTCCTCCATATGAATGGAGCCATATTCCTCTTCAATGCTCTTCATGATCTCCGAAAGCTTCTTCCCGGTCACTGCCATCATTTCAATCAGCAGAGCTGCCGCATAGATCCCGTCCTTTCCATTGATGTGTCCATGAACCGTCAAACCACCCGAGGACTCACCGCCGATGATTGCATTTGTTTCATTCATTTTCGCAGAGATATATTTGAAGCCCACCGGTACCTCATAGCATTTCTCCCCGAAGCCTTCCGCCAGCTTATCCAGCATATGGGTGGTAGCCAGGTTTCTGACCACCGGGCCCCGCCAGTTCTTATATTTCACCAGATAATAATACAGCAGCACCAATATGTCATTCGGATGCAGGAATCTCCCGGTATCATCAATGACACCAATTCGGTCGGCATCCCCATCGGTCGCAATTCCGATATCACATTTCAGATCCAGAACACGGTTAATCAGGCTTCGTAAGGTATTCGCAGAGGGAGAGGGAAGCTTCCCACCGAATAAGGTATCATGACGCTCATGGATCGTATAGACATCGCAGCGGGCTGTCAGCAGGATCGTCCTCAGTGAGGTCTCGCTGACACCGTACATGGGATCCAGCACCACACGAAGTCCGCGGTCTCTGATGGACTGCATATCCACCGTGCTGATGATGTTATCGAGATATTCATTCAACGGATTGATTTCAAGGATAAGCTGCTGTTTTATAGCATCCTCATACTCCATGCCGTTGACATCCTCCTCCTTCACATCATTGATATAATTCTCGATGTCCCTGGTCTGAATCTCATCCGCATCCCTTCCTCCATAGGTGAACACCTTAATCCCGTTATATATTGCGGGATTATGGCTTGCTGTTATCATCATTCCGTAGGCAAGCTCATGCTTCATCACATAATACATAATGAGCGGCGTCGGGGAGGACCGGTTAATCAGATAGGTTGTAATTCCCTCACGGGCGAAGATCACGGCTGCCCATCTCATGGCCTCCTTGGACAGGAATCTTCTGTCATAGCCCAGGACGATACCGTTCTCGGTAACTCCTTCATTCTTCATTTTTAAGCACATGGCCTTCGCCAGCTTCTGTATATTGGCCTTGGTAAAATCCTCTCCAATGATGCCTCTCCAGCCACCAGTACCAAACTTGATCATACAAACCTCCTCATCAGCCCATTACTACAACAATCTCCACAACGTTGCCTTCCGGTTGAACCTTAATCTCAGTTACTTCCTGATTATTCAGGATCAGCTGCTTAACGCCCTTCATGACTCCCTCCGGATTAAGTACCGTGATATGATAAACAGAACCTCTCCATTCCCGGTCCACGCGGAATTCCTTCCAGTCCTTCGGAACACAGGGATCAATCATCAGGGTGTCAAATTTGGGACGGATTCCCAACATATAATGAGTCGCAGAGAAATAAGCCCATCCGGCCGTTCCGGTCATAAAGGGATGTCTTGCCCGGCCGTGAGCCGTATGCTCCCTGCCAACGATGAACTGGCAGTAGGAATAAGGCTCTGCTTCTCTGATTTCAATCAGATCATTCTGGTGATAGGGGCATAGCGCATCGTAGAATTTCATTGCCCGATCACCTCGGCCTAATTTACATTCCGCTGCCCAAGCCCAGGGATTCGGATGGGAGAAGATTGCACCGTTCTCCTTCAGACCCGGATAAACTCTGGTAACAAAGCCGATATCATCATCAGGAACGGTATAGGACGGACCGTTCAGCATGATACCATAGGGAGTATAAAGATACCGATCCAGGGCATCCATCGCTGATTTACCCTTCTCTGTCGGTGCCGCGCCGGACAGAACTGCCCAGGCATTGGATTCTAAGTGGAGTTTACCCTCCTGATCCTCAGAGGTGCCGATCTTTTTGCCGTTCTTCGTGATGCCGCGGATATACCATTCCTTGTCCCATAGCTCGCTGTCGCAAACCTGCTTCACCTTATCCCGCATTCGGGAGTATTTCTCCACATCCTGCTTCTTATTCAGGTATGCTGCGCACTCCAGGAAATTGCCCAGTGCCCAGTAGTGAAGAAAGGACACCATCGCACTTTCCCCTCCACCAAGGTTCAGGCAGTCATTCCAGTCTGCCCTAAGACCCTTGCAGACCCCATGGGTGCCGACCTGTTCGTCGGAGAAATCAAGGATTCTGGTCATATGCTCATATACGGTTCCGCTTCCACCGTCCGCATAGGTGATTACCTCGTCCAGGAAGGAGAAGTCCCCTGTTTCCTTGATGTATTCCACGATGGTACTGACCAGCCACAGGGCATCATCGGAGCAGGCCTGATCTATCCCATGGATCATGTCATTCTTATTCGGAGTCGGAACTAAGGTCGGTGACTTGAAGGGCTTCTGTTCGTTGTCCGGTTCAAACCATTCCGGCTGGAACAGATGAAGTCCGTAACCCTTTGATACCAATCCCCTTAACAGCTCCACGATCCTCTGACGGCATTTTGCCGGGTTGGAATGCTGTACTGTCATGGCATCCTGCGCTGTATCCCTGTAGCCGAGGCCTGTTCTTCCGCCCACCTCGATGAAGGAGGCAAATCTGGAGAACATGATATTGATCTCTGCCTGATACAGATTCCAGATATTTATCAGGGTATTCATTCCCTCATTCGGGGTACTGATCTGTAATTTATTTGCCTTCTCCTGCCAGAAATCTGCCAGCTGCCGGAATGCTGCATCCACCTTGGCTGGATCAGAATATTTCTGTCTGATCGTCCGTCCGGCAGCCCGATTTCCTTCCCCAAGCATGAAAATTATCCTGACCTCTTCGCCAGGCATCAGATATAGCTTCTTATGTAAGGAACCGCAGTGGTTTCCGCCCTTTTCAAAGGAACCGCTTAAGCATCCCTTCTCAACTCCCACCGGATTATCCTCGGTATGATAGAGCCCAATGAATTTATCCCTGAGGCAGTCGAAGCTGTCCGGAGTAAAGTCTGCAGTAAAATACTGATATCCGAATTCCTCATAGAATAGGTCATGCTCGATGATGCCGTCCTCATAGGAAGAGCCCGCAGCATAATTACTCATCTGGAAATTACGGTTATCCATGTCGATATGATGATAGGAGAATTCACAATAGGAAAATACACTTAAGCTTCTGGGTTTGTTATCTTCATTCTTAAATTTAACATCCCATAGCTCGACCGAATCGTCGATCGGAATGAACAGGGTCTGCTCTGCCTTGATCTTACTGTAATCACAGGAGTATTTGGAATAGGAAAGTCCATGTCGGCACTGATACTTTGCTTCATCCAGGGATTTCCCGACCGGCTGCCAGGAGATACTCCAGTAATCCTCTGTCTCATCGTCCCTTACATAGACATAATGCCCCGGGCGGTCCATCGGGATGCTATTGGCCCGAAACCTTGTAATCCTGTGATATTCCGGAGTCTTATAGAACATATAACCCCCGGCGGTATGATTTACCACACAGCAGAGATCCCTTACACCCAGATAATTCGTCCAGGAGGTTGGCAGATCCACCCGCTCAATCACATATTCCTTATTCTGATTATCAAAGAATCCATACTTCATTGGTCACTTCTCCTTAAGTTTTATGTTAACCTGCTTTTCCTAGCTTATAGCTTTATTATAAGGAGTTCCGGGGCTCTTTTGTATTGCTATGAATGTTAATATTTGATTTATATTGGTATCTGACCAGAACGTTGCAATTACTTGTTAAAAATTGTATAATAATTCTATCCAGGACTAAATGCTACTTATCATTAATCGTTATATAAAGCTAATTAATAAATATTTACTATGAGCCAGCGGAATAGTTAACGAAATAAAATTTTCAAGAAATGAATGTTAAAAAATGAGATGGAAATCAGGTGATATTATGAGAAAAATTATACTCCTAACAGGTAGTATCATACTTTGCTTAATCCTATTTATTATTTACATATTGACTAAACATGATAAATCCCTTTCTATTTTCGAATTACCTGATTTGAATCTGAAGGAAAATCATATTAATCAGATTACTTTCATAACACAAATGACAGAAAACTATCCTATGTACCTAGTTACAGAATCGCAAGAGCAGGTCGATATGATATTGGCTGAATTAAAGAAATTGGAGTTTACACCGATTCAGATTGACGAAGTAGAGAAGGGCTGGGCATTTATGTTCAGATTTCATATGGAGGAGGATGAACAAATAAACCTTTCTTTATCTAAAACCATGGCTGATTCAAAAAATTATTCCTATGTTATCATGGGATATGATGCTTCAATTTTTCTTGAGTTGTTCCATATGATTGATGCCGAAAAGCTTAGATATCCGTAATACTCGTTATCATGAAACCTGGCAGAATGAAACGTGCGCCCGTCGGACGCACATGATTAATGAATGCCCCAGCAGGCATTCATTAATCATGCATAAAAAGGAGCTTCCGGCTCCACTACAAGTGGACTAGAAGCTCCTTAATTCATAATGAATGACTGCCAGAAGGGTATTCATTCCTATTGCTTTAAACGATAATTGGAAAATATGAATGCAATTGTTCTTCCATAGAATCATGCTGATAGTTCATCAGAATCCCAATCTTTGAATCTCCAACACAAGGTTTCTACCATAGATCTCCATGCCAAGTCCGTTAGGGTGAAGGTTATCCAGAAAATATTCCGGTAAGTGTGGAACCAATTCAAAGCCATTTACAATCTTAATGTTAGGATATCTCCGACAGATTTCTGCCAAGTTAGCACAAAATTTCTCCAGAGTTGGAACTCCTTCCGGTGAATCGCCCCTCCAGATTGGCGTGATACTAAGGACAGGAATATCTTTGCCATATACCTCCATTAACCGCTCATAGTATTCTTCAATATCAACCATACTCTCTGTTCCGTACTGATTTGTACCAAGAGAAACAATGATTTTCTCCGGCATATAACCGTCCATCTTCATCAGAGACTTTTTATCATAGATATAACCACCAATTCCCTGGTTAACAATTTCGTAATTCAACAAACGGTTTGCGACACTAACATACGTATGAGCTGATCTTAATGGTCCAAAGCCCTGTGTAATAGAATCACCGATCCACAAAACCTTTCCGTTTTTCTGAGGTATTTCTGCCTTGGCATTTATCTCGAAATTCTTTACCAATACCGTTGCATCTGCTGGAAGATATATTGTTACATTCTTCTCCCCCTCGGGTAATGCAAATATTAATTTGCCATCTTTCTCCAAATCCTTCACATAATAAATCTGAGCAATCAGTCCATCTACAGCAAGTTCAAATGAGTCCGGGGAACCGATCCATATAATCTTATAGTCGAAGGAAATCTCCGTTGCGGTTGTGTGAAATTCCAAAGTTTTAGCTGTAGAAGCATAACATCTGTCATACCAGAAATCAGATGCTTCCTTAAAATACTCCATCTGTGGCACGCTATACTGAAATGCCTGTAAATATCCGTCCTCCGTTTCACAGAAGCGATACGCACCAAAATAATACTTCTTCAATTCGTCATTTGCTAATTGCATTCCGATACTCCTCCATTGTTCCTGAAATTTTGATTCAATTTTTACATACGCCCAATTTCATAGTCTCTTTCCTATCTATTGTTTCTGCTCTTTTTAATCATACCGTATTCGTCTTAATTTTTCAAATATAACTTGATATACTAAGAAACACTAAGAGAGTCAAAAATAAGGGTAACCATTACTGATTACCCTCTTGAATTCCATATTATGATTGAATATTCTATTTTTAATAATCGATACTTAAGCCTCAGTAGTACCCGCTATCTCCCGGATGAATTCTGTGATCAGCTGCTTATAGGTTTCCTCCCTGCCGACAAAATTCCAAACCTCCTTGATCATTTCTTCCGCCGGCACGAGCCTGATCTCTTCCACTTCTCCGTCGTTAAACCGATAGTCTTCCGGTGAGCAATCGGCTTTTGCAAACCAGATGTCGACCAGGTTCCACTTTCTGCGGAAGCACCCCATGTATTTCATCTGGTCGGCATCGAGATAAATACCCAGCTCCTCATATACTTCTCTCAAGGCTGCTTCCAGGCTGTCTTCCCCGCTGGAGACACAGCCACTGGTCATCTCCCACATCCCTGCATGGTTTTTCAGCCTCATGGAGCGCTTCTGCAGCAGAAATTCCCCCTTGGAGTTATAGATATATACATGAACTGCCAGAAAATACTCCCCCGGCTCCAGCATGGTTCCTCTCTCAATTATCTTTCCGGTTTTATTGCCATAGGCGTAATAAACATCCAATAATTCCATCGTATTAACCATCCTTAAACTCCTTCTTAATGCCCTATCGTTATGTTTTAAATTTCTTTCTAAGATTACAGGAGCTAAAACAATCCTATCTTAACCTTAAAGAATATCCGTAAGCCACTCAATGCATTGTTACTGCTCTGCGCCTTGCTTCAGCCACTTCTTCCCGTCGGTAAACCGTGTGATCAGCATTGTACTGGCTGTGTTACCGGTAGCATTCAGTACGGTAGCCGGAGCATCGATGATTGTGCTGATGACTGCAATAATCGGAAGCAGTTCAGCTGAGAAGCCATAAACGCTTAAGATCAGCAATTCTCCAATCATACCGCCACCGGGGATAGCTCCCATCACGGCTCCTACAAGGAAGCCTACTGCCAGGATGGATAACAGAGTCGGAATACTTGTCATTTCCTTCCCGAACAATCCGAACAGGAATACTATCTTTAGGACTCCGCCGATAACGGATCCATCCTTATGAGTATTTGTTCCGAGGGGAATGACGGTATCTGCGATATCCTTCGGCACACCAATTCTTTTCGTTGCTTCCAGGTTCACAGGAATGGACGCCGCACTGGAACAGGTAGCCAAGGCTGTAACCGAAGGCGGAAGAATATGTCTCCAGAAGGCTTTTAAGCCTGCCTTGCCTCCTGCTGTCACTGCATAGAGGCTGTAGAAACCGAAATAGTATATGACAGATAAACCGAGATACAGCAGGAATGCCCTGAGATAGCCCTCAAGAATCTGGGGTCCCAGCTGCCCTACAATAGATGCAAAGTAGCAGCCTAAACCGATCGGCGCGTAATACATAATGATGTGGATCATCTTCATCAGTACTTCCGAGCCTCCACTAAGTAAGGTTTTCATTGTCGAAGCCTTCTCCCCGGCCAGGGCGGTTGCGATACCGAAGATAACTGAAAATACGATCAGCTGAAGCATATTGCTTCTGGAGAACAGACCGAAGAAATCATTTACTGTAATGGTCTTCACCAATTGCTGCGGTATTGTAAGCTCTTCAGCGTCAGCTGCTTCTTCGTCAGAGAGGGACAGAATGGAATCAATCTCCTTCGTATCGAGACCTTTTGTCGGTTGGAACAGCAGGGCGCCGGCGATAGTCAAAATACCGGCTATCACTGAGGTGATAACAAAAACAAGTACGACATTCCTCATGATTTTTCCCAGACGTTTCATCCCTCCCATGTTGGCTATAGAGGAAGAAACACTGAAAAATACCAGTGGAACAATAATAACAAACATCAGATTCAAAAAGATCTGGCCGAAGGGTTCCAGCTTAACGGCATCCGGTCCCAGGATCGCTCCGAGGATACCACCGGCTAATATTGCCACTAATAAAATAAGCGATGATTTATAATTCTTAAGAAAATTCTTCATAAATGAATACTCCTCCCTTAATTCAAATTATGGGGTGTCCTTCCTGCCTGATGAATAAGCTGCATTCTGCCGCACCAAGAAGCCATACAGACATGGATTCCCCGCTTCTGATACCATTATACGCCATACAATTACAATAATTATTGTATAATATGCTAAATTTATTGCACATCGTGCTATCATGGATTATACTGGTATGTGAGGAATTTATGAATATACCTTTCTGATTGTAATAGAATTAATATTAATCTGAATGATAAGAAGTATAGAATTTCTGGATGCGAAAGCACCGTGGGAGGAAGAAGCATGGAGTTACCTGCAAATCAAAATGGGAATTTAAAAAGAGGCTATCTGAACGAGGATTTTCATTTTTTTAAGCTGAAGGATCAGAAGAAGAACGAATTTGAATTCCATTACCACGATTTTAATAAGATTATTATCTTTCTGTCGGGAGATGTTACCTATCTGATCGAAGGAAAGACGTATAAGCTGAAGCCCTGGGATATCCTGCTGGTAGGTAAGAATGATATCCATATGCCTGTCATCAGCCCCGATCTCTCCTATGAAAGAATCGTGCTATGGTTAAATCCCATCTATCTTGAAGAACATAACAAGAACAACTGCAGCCTTCTGAACTGCTTTTCGCTGGCAGCGGAAAGAAAGCTTAACCTGATCCGCACGAATAAGATGGATATCCTATCCCTCAGACAGAACCTGACCGAGCTGGAGGATGCAGTAAAGGATACTGCGTTCGGAAGTGAAATACTAAAGAATGCCCTATTCATCCAGCTGATGGTGAAGATAAACCGTCTGTTTCTTGAAATGGAAGCCGATAAGAAGCTGGAGGATATCACCTATGATCCAAGGATTGAAAAGGTCCTGGACCATATCAACGGAAACCTTGACCAGGAACTAACTATTGATCTGCTGGCAAAGGAATTCTACCTGAACAAATATTACCTGATGCATCTGTTCAAACAGGAAACCGGTTATACTCTGTACGGATATATCCAGAAAAAACGTATCATGAAGGCTTCCGATCTGATCAAAAGCGGAATACAGGCGGGCGAGGTCTGCTCTCTCTGCGGCTTCGGGGACTATTCTTCCTTTGTCAGGGCCTTTAAGAAGGAATTTCGCCTCTCACCAAAGCAATATTATAAGTTCAACAAATAAGAACGGCGCCCATATTAGGGCGCCGTCTACACAACACAATATGTCAAACACTTCTTACTGGAAAACCGTTACAGGTACGGACACGAACGAAGTAAAGCCTCCAAAGGTATTACCGGCAGTATCCTTAAGCAACGTACCTGGAGCTACATACATTGTTAATGCTGAGCCACTCAAACCGGTTAATATCTGCTTATCCAGGGTACCCAGGGTAATAGTCAGCAGATTCTCAGAGGTTACCACACCGGTAGAGCCAGTTCCTGCTGTATTCGTAAGCTGGTAGGAGGTACCGCCTACATTTTGGAAAACAAATTTTGTGACATCAACTATATCATTTACTGCTCCTGCTCCTGTGACATTCACGTAGATGCTGCTGCCGGATACTGTATAAATGGCAGAGGTGATCGAGGTAAGTACAGGTGCAGTATAGTCAACCTTCAAGGTAGGATTTCCGGTTTTGCTTACCACTGACTGACCTGCAGCGTTATATAACTTAACAGTTACAGCGCCTCCGGAAGGAACAATAGCCTTCAGCTCCTCATTGGTCGGTGTCTGGTCAGAGGTAGAAAAGTTTACAGTAGTATCTGTCGCAGCAATATTCGCATCGATCGCAACTAATTTCGATCCGACAAATAATTCAGCCTTACCGCCGGTAGCCTGACCTGCCTTAATATTTGCAGCAGCAAGCATATAGGTTGTTGTCGTATTCAAAGTATTCGCAACAACTACAGTACCTACCGGTGTTACTGTTACATTCAGAGGAGCCTCAAGGCCGGGAGTCTCTACGATAACATCATCGTCATCCACATCCACTCGTACGCCTAATACCTTAGCGATATATGTGATCAGAACGATGGTCTTCTTATCATTTGAAGCAGTAAATATACCGGAAGCAGTATCTGCTACACCGTTTACTGTTACAGTTTTATTAATAAAATCAATTACTATCTTAGTGGTTCCTTTCGCTACTGTTAATACCGCTTTCTTTTCATCATATTTTACTGTAGCTTCCATGCCTTTTGTGACAGGCGCCATTGGGAGTTTATATTTGCCATGCTTGAAAACAGGTTTCCCTCCCAACTTAAATTCCTGCTTTTTCCCTTTGATGTTATAAGACCATTGATGCTTGGGGTCCTTATCCCGGTCTCTATGATTGCCATGAGCAAATGCTGTTGACATAGAGGAAAGTAATAATGCTGCCGTGATAATGAAACAAATTAGTTTTTTCATATTAAATCTCCTTTCATTTTGTAGGTTTATTAGGTCACATTAAATATTTCGCAGGTTTGGTATTAATTTTCGGGGTAGGTAAAAAAATACCGGATAGGTATTAAGTACCATCCCGGTATTTTATCATTCGTTTCATAATTTATGAAGGTAATTCTACCTTCCTACTGTCCTTCTCATTCGTCCTTAAACAATGGGGTGGAGAAATACCGCTCCGCTGTATCCGGAAGAACTGTAACAACCGTCTTTCCTTTCCCAAGGACTTTCGCAAGCTTCAGAGCAGCAGCAACATTCGTACCACTGGAGATACCGCACATCAGCCCTTCCTTTCTGGCAAGCTCCTTGGCAGTCTGAATCGCTTCTTCATCGGTAATGATGCAGATATCCTCATAGATATTCTGGTTCAGGATCTTTGGTATGAGTCCGTCCCCTATCCCCATCTGCAGATGTGTTCCAATTGCCCCGCCGGCTAAGATTGCTGCGTTTTCCGGCTCCACTGCCCATATGGTAATCTCCGGATTATGTTTCTTTAATACCTCCCCGATACCGGTAATCGTACCTCCGGTACCGATTCCCGAGCAAAATCCATGAATCGGACCAGCTGTCTGCTCCAGTATTTCGCGGGCTGTTTGAGCTCTGTGTACCATCGGATTAGCAGGATTCTCAAACTGCTGAGGAACAAAGACCTTCGGATTCGCTTCCGCCATACGGGTCGCTGTCTGAAGGCATTCCTCAATACATTCACCGATATTACCGGCATCATGGATCAGAATTACCTCTGCACCGTAATGCTTTACCAGCTTTCTTCTCTCCTCACTGACCGAATCAGGCATTATGATGATGGTACGGTATCCGCGTACTGCGCCTACCAATGCCAGGCCAATACCCTGGTTTCCACTGGTCGGTTCCACAATAATGGTATCCTTTGTAATGATTTCCCGATCCTCAGCTTCCAGAATCATGTTATAAGCAGTTCTTGTCTTAATGGAGCCTCCGACATTCAGGCCTTCAAATTTCACCAGTACCTCGGCACTATCCTCCGATACCATATGGTTCAGGCGGATTAACGGCGTGTGTCCAATTGCATCCAACAGATTGTTGCAGATCATGGTCTATCCCTTCCCTATGTAATAAAATAATATTAACCCTAAAATCCATCAAAGTTATGCTATCCGGTATTGCATCACACGAAACCTATCCTCCGGGAAAATTCCGTTAAAAAAGCAGGAATGACAGTTTCACTGGGTGAATTTACCATTCCTGCTATCAGTATTATTTTATCTTTCTCCTTCTCTCTTCGTCAAGAGAAGTTTTTCCAATTTGAGTAATTTTATCAGTTATTTTACTATTACCTCTTCACGGGTTAAGCTATGCGCATCACCACATCCGGTCTAGGGATATCCTCGATCAGTTTATTATACTGCGTTTTTTCCATATCGATCCCATAAAACTATTTGATCAGTCGGACTGCATCGGGATTTATATGATCCTTCAGTTCCGTGTATCAGATCTATCACTTTATTTTAACCTGAGCTAATTTATCTGTCATTAAATCTGTTAGGATAAGATAACAAACCTTCCTGTTCTAAATATAATAATACAGATTAACTATCCGGTGAATATTATGAATGATGCGTTTTTCAGTTCATATGATTTCTTAGGGGACGCCAGATATGTGAAAGTCTCCTATTCTATCACAGTAAATACAAAGCAGCATACCCTGACTCTTTTTCAGGACGGTAAGGTATATAAGGTATATCCGGTGGCTGTTGGGAAGCCTTCGACCCCCACTCCAAAGGGCAATTTTCGGATTATGAATAAACAAGTGAATCCCGGTGGACCCTATGGCGTCCGCTGGATGGGATTAAATTCTCCGGGGATCGGAATCCATGGCACGAATAATCCGGCATCCATTGGGAAAAGTGTCTCACATGGCTGCATCCGCATGCAGAATAACGCAGTTACCGAGCTATTCAACCTGGTTCCAATAGGAACCCCGGTCAAGATTGTTTAGAGAACCAATGAACTTCTGATTTGTGTTAAGCGGTTCGTATCATATAAGGACTAAATAAATCAACCATCCTGCCTCCTATAACTCAGCAGATTTTTTACTTCTGCAGGCTTTAGAACCTTCCCATAGGAAACCACCTTTTCATTGATTACCATGGCAGGAGTGGACATAACACCATACCCTGAGATTTCTGCGAAGTCAGTAATCTTCACAACTTTGGCTTGCAGCCCCAGTTCCTTCAATGCCG
This sequence comes from Bacillota bacterium, assembly GCA_023415595.1. Classification (GTDB taxonomy): domain Bacteria; phylum Bacillota; class Clostridia; order Lachnospirales; family Lachnospiraceae; genus Mobilitalea. The sequence goes on along the minus strand of JAEZJW010000051.1, from coordinate 22,169 downwards.
TATGCACATTCTCATATAGCATGATACAGTTCTTACAGCCGGAACCGAGTATTTTGATGCTCATCCCCGATGCACCGGTGTCTGAAGCACCGCTTTCCGTGCCATCTGCACAATTCCCTAAGCAGCTACAGCATCCGTCCTGACAACCTGCTGATTGTTCGTCTGCTGAAAACTCTTCTACACTCTGATTCCGATTTGTCAAGCTGTTCTCCGTATTTTTGCAAGAGCAGCTTTCCACCGGTTTTGATTTCTTAAATAGTCCCATATAAATTCCCTCCCATTTCTTATATAAAGAATGAATGCAATAAATTAAACAGATAACCAATGATTATGATTCCGACAACTACGATGCTGAAAAATATGCCAAGCAGCTTCATCTTCACAACCCTCTTCAGCATAATCAGTGAAGGAAGGCTGAGAGCTGTAACTCCCATCATAAAGGATAGAATCGTCCCAACCCCGACCCCCTTGGCAAATAAAGCTTCTGCGATCGGGATGGTTCCGAAGATATCCGCATACATCGGTACTCCAATTGCAGTAGCAATTAGTACGGAGAAAGGATTATTCCTGCCAATTGCTCCCCGGATGAACTCCTCCGGAATCCAATTATGAATCAGGGCACCGATCCCGACACCAATCAGGATATAGAAAAACACCTTTTTCACCGTTGCTTTCACCTGATCGGATGAATAGGACATCCGTTCCTTCACAGTCAGTTCAGGTACTTCTAATGTTACAGCTCCGGTCTTACTCTGGAATTTCTCCACATAAGTCTCCAGCTTAAACTTTTCTATCAGTGTTCCTCCGATAACAGCCAGAATCAGTCCGACAACGACATAGGCCACTGCTATCTTTATTCCAAAAGCTCCGGTCAATAATACGAGTGCTCCAAGATCCACCAAGGGAGAGGAAATCAAAAAGGAGAAGGTAACTCCAAGGGGGAGTCCTGCATTCGTAAAGCCGATAAATAAAGGTATGGAGGAGCAGCTGCAGAACGGAGTCACGGTTCCTAAAAGTGCACTTAAGATATTTGCCTTCACTCCGTGAAAACGTCCTAAAATCTTCTTTGTCCTCTCCGGTGGAAAGAAGCTTTGGATATAAGAAATTACATAAATCAATACGGACAGTAAGATCAGTATCTTAATTGTGTCAAACAGAAAAAACTGCAGGCTTCCTCCCAGCCTTGTTCCCAGATCAACCCCGGTCAGTTCCAAACCCTTGCCAACTAAATCATTCAGCCACTTCATTCCCAGAAGCTGCTTTTGTATAAAATCCCATATGCTCTGCATGATCCATCATCCCTTTTCTTAGTTTTATCGATTGTTCACAATATATCGATAAGTATCAATCTATATAAATTATATTCATTAGATTGATATATGTCAATATGTCTATATCATATATTTAGGCAAACAAGATGAATCTGCAAGTGAAGCTGTTACACGTCATAAATAAAAGATCTTCCGCTATACTACTCTGCCGAAAGATCTTTTTGTTCAAATCATCAATTATTTTTCAGATGCTCAGATTTTAATTTTGATAAAATGCATGTATTCCTGTAATTCACCAATTCTCTCCCTGTTCAGGGAATAATGCATCCACTTTCCCTCTTTCCTTGCGCAGACAATATTACTGTCTGTCAGAAGCTTCATATGGTAAGACAGGGTAGACTGCGTAATCTGAAGTTGTTCCAGGATGACACAGGCACACCTTTCGCCTTCCTTCAGGTATTCCAGAATCAAAAGCCGATTTGGATCAGATAATGCCTTAAAAATCAAAGCCAATTCGTTATACTTCTCCAACGTCCCATCCTCCTAATACATTTGTATCGTAAGCTTAGCTCTAACAGACGAATCCGCCTGTTTCCTATCCTATCTTATATTCAAACAATCCATATGTCAATATATTCACTGAAGACTTTAGAATATCTGACTTAGCCCAATAGTATCTAAATCACAGACTTCTATTTGTGATTCTTACTCTTATTTCTTTCTGACTGCTTCAGTACTTTTCCTGTTCAACTGACAGCAATCAAGCTTTCCTTCTCCGAAGGTTTTTTTATTCTCATCGGCAAGACTGATCAGAAACTTATGATATGATTTCCTAATACGTTTCCATAATCCCATGTTATCTTCCTCCATTCTATCATTATTATAAACTATCATAATTCTATGAATTTTTTATGGAGAAGACATGGGGACAGCATGCTTATATTTACGGATTCGTGCATAAAGTAAGCCAACGCTTCTTAAATGCTAGAAAGGGGAGGCTGCATAAGGAATACCTGGTGGTACCCTTTTCTTTGCAGCATCCCCTTACCTAAGTAACTAATTACAAATTACAATCATTATCTTCCCGTTGGATATTGTGCAAATATCTGTAACAGGGTTTGATAGATCAATCTTGCTGTATTATCCTGGAATGTCGGATCCGATATTTTGGCAAAGTCATTCTTATTGGATAAAAAACCAAGCTCGATCAGGACTGCCGGAACCGTATTCCTATGTACTACCGTATATTTCTCCGATTTAGCACCTCTGTTATCGGTCCCGAGACCTTCTGTCAGTTTATTTACGAATATCTCTGCCATCTTCTTGCTGGTAAGCCCGGCAGCGTTTGGTGTATTATTATTGTTTGAATAATAGACCTCTGTTCCGTAAGCTCCGGATGCAGTTGAGGCATTCATATGGAGGCTTACAAAGAGATCCGCACCCATTTTCGAAGCATATCCGGCACGATTCGCCAGTGTCATATCCACATCCGTCTCCCTTGTATAATACACCTTAAGCCTGGAAGGATCGGAATTGAAATACTTCGCTCCCATTTCATAGAGAATCTTAAGATTAAAGTACTTTTCGTCCATCCCAAAATAATGTGCCCCATTGGCAGGTCCACCATGTCCGGGATCCAGTACCACGATATTCGGATAGATCTCTCTGGGATCTCCGATATTGATATAGATATTATTCTCATCCGTTACATATTCATAACCCTGAAGCTTAGATGTCGTAATGCGGATCTCTGTCTCGTTGTTATTATTTAAGAATACCGAGATATCATTAACCGCCATAGAATTACCGGTTAACGGATTCTGGGACAGGAAGCCGGTTTGGTCCCCTGGAAGCTTAATGGAGAATCGGTTATTAAAATAATCGTCAAAATCTGTAATCTGAGCCCTTGTTATTCCGGGAGACTTCGGTATGATAATTTCATATTGACTCTTATCTGTAATTACCGTTTCTTCCTCCGGCTGCGGTAACGGCTCGGTAGGTTTCTCACCGGCAGGCTGCTCAGTAACCGGCGGCTGTACCTCTGCTCCGTAGAACAGAATCGTGAATCGATTTCCTTCCTGAATTGCCGTATATTTTGTTCCCTCCGCTTTTCCCAGTAGAATCTGGGTTTTCTGCTGGAATTGTATCTTATAAATCATATTTAAGTACTTCGCACCGGTAATGGATGTATTCATATCTCCGATCTCACTTACCGTATAAGGAAGATCCAAGGCCAGCATACCGCTTTGTTCCGTCACGATAACCTTCAGCGGATCCACTCCCGACAGAGTCAGATAATCACCCTGTTCATTGGTACCGACAGTAATTCCGGTGATGCTGTTGATGGTAAAGGTAACGAATAAAATCAGCTTATCCTCTGACAGAGAAATATCATAGGAATAGTTCTCCGGAAGCATGTTGAAGTCAATGACTGATTGGGTATCCGTCTGACGATAGGATGTCGTAATCGTATTTACGAAATTACCGCTGGTACCATAGATCTGATACACATAATCCATACATCTCTTATTCTGGGCCGATACCTTTAACTGCTGTCCGGAGCGGGTAGTTGTTATCTTATCAAAGGGGGTATCAGAAAGAATCATATAGGTCTCTGCATTAAGCTTACTATACGTATAATCATGGGCAACCAGATAGATCTGTCCATTCTCTCTGACTGCATCCATTTCTCCATTCAGCTCATGAATTCCGGAGCTTTTGCCGGCTGCTTCAGCCTTCCATTCATTCAGGATTAAACCTGTCGCAGTCATTCCGGAATCCCCAAGCTCAGGAGCAGTGCCCCCGCTGCTTCCCGGTGAATCGGGCTTCGCACTATTCTTCTTCGTGCTTATAACAGAGGTAAGCATCGTTTTATTCCAGGTATAGGTCAGACCTAAGCTGCTGGCAGTATTATTACCCGGAACCATGACATAGGAGGACTTTGCATCATGATTATATACAATCATCGGTGCCCGGTCTAATTTAATTTTAGTCCCGTTCAGATAGGCTACGGAGCTTCCGATGGTCATGGCAAGTACCTTGCCGTTCGTTGCCAAAGTCAGTGTTTTGCTTTTCTCATCAAAGGAGTAGTCTGCATCAATCGGTGAATCAGCAAACACCCTCTTAGCACGGAGCATGGCTGTATTATTATTGATAATGCTGGGCATATTGCCAAGGCCGATATATTCCCCATCAATCATGACAGCTCCCTGAGTACCGGTATAGCTGAATTTACTGCCGTTATCATAGGATAAGGACAGGGAGTTAATCGTAGTTTTGGAACTTTCAACCTCTTTTTTGATAGCAACAGTACTCTGGCTGCTATTCCAGGTATACTCGAAGCCAAGACTCTGGCATACGAATCTGGAGGGCACCAGAATCTTTGTGACATTGTCCGCTATATATTTGATCTTAACCGGAGCAACCGGTAAGGTAACCGCTTTGCCGTTCACAGTCCCGTTCAGGCTTCCAAGCTTCATAACAATGGTGGTGCCGTATTTAGCTATCGTTACAGTACCTTTGGCTTTATCATAGCTGCAATCCGCTTTAATCGCTGAGTTTGCAAAAATATCTTTATAGGATACCAAGGAAATTCCATTTACAAGAATACCGGGCGTACTGTCCTTACTGATCTTTTTACCGTTTAAGGTAACCTTCACCTGTGCATCCTGATAAGTGGTTTGCTTCTGTGTCGCGTAATCATAGATCTTCAGTCCTGATGCCGCCAGCGTCTCCTCTGCCGGAAGACATAATACCAGAAAGGCAGCGATCAGCATGCAGCATAAACCAAGTACCATGTGATGGTTTATCGCTGAACTCCTGTTTGTGGAATCCCACAGCTTCTTTAGTATCTTATGCAATACTAATCTCATGTAAATGTCATCTCCCTATCGCATCTTATGTCGCGTTTTATCTGTATAGTTACTATAATTATTACAGTAATGTTAAAAAGTGTTAAAATTGTGTCATCATAGAAATTTTACATAAAAAATCTATTTTTTCAATAATAAATGATAAAAAACGGGTAATTATCACCATAAATACTTTCAGTAAAACCTCCTATAACAAGCAAGAATCAATATGTTACATCTGTAGAATGCATAAAGTGTAAAGTTCCGTTTATTTTCTACAACAGTCGATCTTTTTTTGCTTGCATCCCTTTCGCACTTTTGAAGTTGTTACAAAAATCTTTCGATGCATACTAGTTCGCTAGAATGCTCTTGCAGTAAAGAAAATCAATTATTTTCATCCAGTTATTTCATTTATAAGAATTTTATGATACAATACAAACGAAGCAAACGGAGCAAGAGATTATGAACACGCTTTATGTTCATGATACAATACAAATGAAGCAAACGGAGCAAGATATTATGAACACGCTCATGTTCATGATATACGAAAGCTCCGTTGGGATATGCAAGCTTGCTAACTCCTGCTATTATCAGTTTGATCCTGCCGGGAAAGGTACTAATACATATGAAGCTGCAGCATTTACTTGGATATGCCAGACGAGCGATTGATGATTATAAGATGATTGAAGAGGGGGATAAAATTGCCATTGGCATCTCCGGCGGTAAGGACAGCCTTACACTGCTTTATGCCCTGGCTAATTTAAGACGTTTCTATCCGAAGAAATTCGATTTGGTTGGTGTGACTGTCAATATGGGCTATTCGGAATCGGATTTTACCGGTGTGGCAAGATTATGTGAGGAGCTTGATGTCCAGTATACAGTTGTAGAAACACAGATAGCAGAGATCGTCTTCGATTATAGGAAGGAAAGCAATCCCTGTTCCTTGTGCGCCAAGCTGCGAAAAGGAGCCTTTAATAATAAAGCGAAGGAGCTGGGCTGTAATAAAGAAGCCTATGCCCATCATTTTGATGATGTCATAGAGACGATGCTGATGTCCCTGATCTACGAGGGCAGATTTGGCTGCTTCTCTCCTGTTACTTATCTGGACCGCTCAGAAATTACCCTGATTCGTCCGTTAATTTATGTGGATGAGCAGGATATTAAGGGCTTCCGTAACGCTTATCAGCTTCCTGTTGTTGAGAACCCCTGCCCCGTGGATGGATATACGAAACGGGAATATGTAAAGCAGCTGATCAAGACCCTCGGCAAAGAAAGCCCAGGATTAAGGGAGCGACTGTTTAATGCAATCCAGACCGGGAATATCGGATGGGAGAAGCCGGACAAAGAAGAATAGATCAATAGATAAAAGCTTTCATTATTTAGCGGTTGAGAATATAAGGTTTCTTAGATCTCAAAATGTATCCATAAGATAATTTGGTATAATCAATATAAGCAGAAAGAATGCTCAGAAGAAAGGTTCGTGATATCGTATGTCAGAACGAAATTACCATGATCAGGTGAATATTGATAATGCGGAAAGATTACGTGCTCTCCAGGCAGAATTACCGGGCTTCTGCAAATATTTTTTCCGTGGAATCGAGCCTACCTCGTCCTCGCGTACCAGAATTGCTTATGCCTATGATCTGAGGGTGTTTTTCGACTTTCTGGCAGCGAATAACCCTTCCCTGAAGAATATCCCGATTACTGACTGGAGGGTAGATATTCTGGACCAAATCAAGCCGGTCGATATTGAAGAATATCTGGATTACCTGACCTATTATAAGTCCGACGAGATTGAAAGGATTAATACGGAGAACGGTAAGAAGCGCAAGCTGGTCTCCCTGCGAAGCTTCTATAACTATTATTATAAGAAGGAAATGATCACTACGAATCCCGCTTCCTTCGTCAGTGTTCCAAAGCTCCATCAGAAGGAAATAATCCGATTGGAGATTGATGAGGTAGCAAAGCTGCTGGATGAGGTAGAGAAAGCAGAAAACATGACGAAGACCCAGCAGAAATATCATGAGAAAACAAAGGTACGCGACTTGGCTCTGATGACTCTCCTGCTCGGGACCGGGATCCGTGTCAGTGAATGCGTCGGACTCGATATCAATGATGTGGATTTTGACAATAACGGGATTAAGATCCGCCGTAAGGGCGGGTATGAGGTAGTCGTTTACTTCGGTGATGAGGTCCGGGATGCCTTACTGAATTACTTGGAAGAACGCAAGCAGATCGTTCCTGAGGAGGGACATGCCAATGCCCTCTTCCTCTCCCTACAGCAGAAACGGCTGAATGTCCGCTCCGTTGAAAACCTCGTGAAGAAATATGCCCAGACCGTAACCAAACTTAAGAAAATCACACCCCATAAGCTCCGCAGCACCTACGGCACCAGCCTGTACAGGGAAACCGGTGATATCTACCTGGTGGCCGATGTGCTCGGACATAAGGATGTCAATACAACAAAGAAGCACTACGCAGCGATTGAAGACAGCCGCCGCCGTAGTGCTGCAAATGTGGTAAAGCTAAGGGAGAAGGAATAACCTTCTCCCTTTATTAAATAACCAAAAAAATATATTACAAATCCTCAAAAAAGAACTTTATTCTCATGAACCCGAAAATAATCATTTTTACCCTAATACTGCTATAATGCCTCCAAATATCGTATAGGACAACAAATAAAGAACATTATTTATGACCAATACGATGGGTTTTCTACCTTCAAATTGTGTATTCAGACTATGCGTAATGACAAATCCCATCCATAATACAAATCCGATGAAAGCTCCTGATGTAAAATCATTGGCATTAACACTATGTACGATGATCTGCAGGCCATAAGAAAACAGGAACGATGCAATGACAGCACCTCCCATGAGTCTCGGCATGCTTTTCTTGTCATCCTCGGTCATTTTATTTTTATTTGGATCAGCGCCCACACCTATTTGCCATGTTTTAAACCATGGAACCATGGGGGAATAGTATATCCAACTGAGGAAAAAGTTTGCTGAAAAAACTTTTTTTGTTTATTGCATTTTCTATGAAACAGGAATGTAACGGAGCAGTACGACACCGGATCCGAAGATTTTGGTCTCCATCAGTGTCAGGTCCAGTCGTTCGCTAACGCCTCCAAGTAATCGGGGGCCACAACCTGCAACGATTGGCTGTACCAGGAAATGATACTCATCCACCAAGCCTAGTTGTGCTAGGGCGGACCCAAGACCGGGACCACCGTTTACGAGTAGGGTTTTCCCTTCTGCCAAAAGCTTTGGCACCTCCTCAGAAACCTGCCCCTTCAATAAGAAAGAGTTTTGCCATGTTACGTGATCCAGTGTCCGCGAGACAACGTACTTGGGTTTCTCATCAATCTTGTGTGCAAAGTCAATCTCGAATTGAGTCCCGACGTTGCTGCTGGCTATGTCCGGCCAGTAACTCTCCATCAACTGGTAGATTTTACGTCCAAAAAGCATGCCATCGGCCTGGTCCATCAGGTCCATCGCATACTGGTGGAGCTCCTCATCCGCAATCCCCTGCGTATGATCACAACAACCATCTAATGTTACATTCATCATAAGGATTATATGTCCCATAGAAAGCCTCCTTCATATCTAAATTTAATAATCAAATACTCGTCAAATATATTTGGTAGGTAAACCCCGTACCTACAAAGGGCTAGCAAACAATAAATAATCGCCTAGGACAACCTCTATTGATATCCCACTACATTTTCGAGTTAATCTGGCGTATATGTAAGAATGACGGCGCCTGTTTCAAGAGGGCGCGCCTCAATTAGTTTCAGCTTTTGATTTGGTATTCCCTGATTGAACAAGAGCCTCCCTTTGCCTAGAAAAACTGGTGAGACGCATAAGCGGAATTCATCAAATAATCCAGCTTTCATTAAAACTTCAGAGAGATTCCCACTACCAAACACAGACATATTTCCGTTTCCCTCTGTTTTTAACCTGGCGATATCCACAACAGCATTGCTTATGATTGTTGTATTGTTCCAATTAGCGGATTTGAGTGTTGTGGAGCAGACTGCCTTTGGAATTTCATTCATATATTTTGCCATTTCTACATTCTCTTCTGTCGTAGTCCAATAATCAGCCATGCCAATATAGGTCGTTTTGCCGAACACAAGAATATCGGTTGATTTCAATTGTTCAATACTAAAATCCTCAAACTCTTTGCAATATACACGTTCATGAAAATCCAAATCCCAGCTGTTTGCACCTTCAAAGTATCCATCAAGAGTAATCAAATTCCACATGATTAGTTTTCTCATAATACACCTCCTTAACCGATTTGAATGAATTTTAGCTACTATACCTTCGTAAAAACATATGATCTTGTCCATCAATTTCTTCAAAAATCGCACCTGGAACAACATTTAAAATTCATTACATGTAAAACATCATATTCACTGCTAAGTTTATAAAAGCCGCTCTCATTGCTGAGAACGGCTTCGTAACTTTATATCTTGTCTCTAGCCTTCGACTTCAACTTGAAAACCGCCATAAGCCATTTTCATCATGTCAAAAGGCATCGACATGTCTTGATGTTCTTCCATCTGTTTACTCATTTCTTCAAATACTTTAGCATTGACCTCATCTCGATGTTCTTTGGATTTAAAGACTATATATGAGAACCAAACAGTATCACTACTTGTTGCTCCTGTCATTTCAGTAAATGCGCGCACTTTCTCATCACCCATATCCTGTGGGATAAGGTCATCTCCACGACATTCATAGTATTCAAGTGCACCATACTTCATCCATGTATCACGGCCACTTTCTGCCATTTTCTTATATTCCTCAACTTTATCTTTTGGTACTACTAGTACAAATCCGTCTACATATTTTGCCATAATTAACAACCTCCTTTTTCCCAAGTATTTTAATTGTAAATTACCACATACTCAAACTTGTCTTGGCATATCTGTCAATAATTTTTACTATGATAACTAATTGATAATGATTATCAATTATATCAAAGATGTTTACTTTTGTCAATTATTTAAGCAATAGTGGGTACTAACAAAATAAAGTACGAACAACATCTATGCTAAGTATGGAAATAGTATTATTCACGACTCGTTAAATTCTACAATCTTTGAATATCTTTGCAACGGGTATTCCCCGTCATGAGCTTCACCGGAGAACATCCGTGACATATCGCCTGCGTGCGTAACTCTTGTTGCACCTGCTCTTAATAGGTAATTAGATAATTCCTCTCTTTCCTCCTGTCCGCACACCAAACCAACTGTCTGCAGATATCCCTTATACTTGTGAAGTCTCGTAATAATAAATTCCCTTGGAAGTGATTTGACCCAACAATTACCGTATGTGAAAGATACCTCAAGTTTTTTATCATTCGAAGCAATAATGCTGCAGTTTTCACTGCGATAGATCTTTTTGCCGCCTTTATATGCTTCCAACTCTTGATTATAAATCAGAAGGGTGAGTTGTGCCCTAATCCCGATTCCAGGAGAAGGATAACTACGGGCAGCCTGATCCAATATGGTAATAAATTTTTCGCTAAAATGATAAATATCAGACTCCTCATGGGTATCAAGGTAAACTCCTTGGCAGGAGCTGCATAGTAGCTGCTTTGTACTCAGAATATGATGAGCTAAATCGATCAATTCTGAATCCATGCTCATTCCTTGTTTTGTTACATAAGCAAAGCTGATTTTATGGCCCCACTCAATTATCTGTGTATTCGGCGTGGCTAACTTTCGAACTTCCTTAATTGCCGTATCACCGCCCCACACCACAATTGCATTGGCACATTTTGTCATGGTCTGCATGCTGGTCAGATCATTGGAGGAGATATCAAAGACATAGATATAATCTGATAAAACAGGTTCAAGCTTTACTAATTCATTTAGAAGTTTTATTGTTAGACCATGATCTGCAGCCGGAGGCTTTAAAATATTGATATTCCCTGCCAGAAGACCTTCTATCACGCTGTACGCAGGTAATCCATCGACATTGCCAGCTGCTATGTGAAATAGAACCCCGAGAGGCATTCTCCTCACGCAGATAGAATCTTTTTTATTGTCAGCAGAAGAAAGCTTCCTATTACCAGGAGCTTTACCCAGTTCAAAATTTAGTTTATATAGAAGGCTTTCTCTTTTAAACATATTTTTCGCTGTCTCTATCTGTTCAGCTGTGATATGTTCCTCTGTTATCAACTGCTCGATCAGCTCCTGATAGCGACCCTGTTCAATCTTAGTCGCCAGCTGATGACAGGCTTCCACTACAAGCATCGGATCAAGTAAAGGCTTCTGCAGAGTATTACAAACCCGCTTTTCCATCGTGGGGAGAATATTAATTATTTCATCAGAAGATAATATACTTCCATTTACTAAGATCATGGCTGCTCCTTTCTGCAACGGTAATATTTTGCTATTGGTTGTCCAAAAGTTCAGCTGCTCCTGCTGCACAGGTCTTAATATCCTGCATTCCCACCCGTCCAATGATTTCAAAATACGGGGCTGTAATTCCACACCCACATTCGGCTCCATCATGTAATATACCCAAGTCGTCCGTCATGACACTGATTAATGGCATACTGTCTATCATCGGTGTCAGCAGGTTTATTAAACCAATTTCACCATTTTTAACGGGCTGCATCGTATTGACATCCCGTATAATCACTCTGCTATAGATTGGGACATGAAAATGATGATTTTTGCAGTCACAATAAATAATTGGATGCTCAGCTGCGCCAAAGAATTCACGGCAATTTTCTGTTTTTATCCCCAGAACCTCTTCAATTAAGGCATACAGAGTGTTTTTATCGACCTTTTCTGTATAAAACTGTTTCCAGCCACCCCCCAATAGCACCATGGAATCCTTATGCAGCTTTAAATGTATACCGGAATTTTTAAGCTCCTGAAGGAAAAAATAAGTATATGCAGGAAATCCGATCAGCCTGACTGGAAAGGGCTTACGGCTGTAGCTTATCAGAGCTTTTTTTAACCCCTTAAGGTCAAGCTGATATCCCTCCGGTGATGATTTTAAAGCATAGCATCGTCTAAGGGCAGGAGCAAAGAAAGTGGCTCCGAAAGCTGTTTTCGAGATTATGGTATGGTTATTTTTATCAGGCTTGTAGCCCAGAACGATATAATTAGTTGGTTTGGCAGAAAGTAATTTATGATAAGCTGCAGTTCGTAGTACCATATAAGCTCCATAATAAAGCCCTTTAGCATCAAATCCGATATGGCTTTTCTTTCCCTTGGTTCCGGAGGAGGTTGCATTAATAAGTAGCTTGTTCATCGGCATTGACTGAAGCTTATGGGATTTTAGATAAAGAGTCGGGATCACAGGTATCTTAGCAATATCAGCAGTAGATTTAATCTGTTTAACGCTAAATTTTCTGTCTGACAGTATAGCAGCATAATCCTTACAATGCTTTTGGTGATACATCACATTTCTTATAGCAGCATTAACGAACAATTTGTCCGTCCCCTGATAATCATAAAGTTTAGGATAGGTAAATAGCTTCCTTCGATCATCCATACCGGTAATTCCTCCATTTCATTTGCAGTTTATTCTTCCTTCATATCAAGATGAAATTCGTTGATCTGATCAAACTTTCTGCCCATTGCGATAGAGGTATCTCCTGTTTTTAAGTTATAGATGACCGACCACATGGTACCGCTCTGGGATACTTTGGAAAGCAGGTCCATCGCTTCCTCTTCCGAGAGAACGCCATTCTTCTCCTGCAGTACCTTCTCTGCCAGATCATAACGATCCTTTCCTACCTTACCATAGATGTCTTCGGAAAGAACGAAATTAGTACATACCTGCCAAGACTTCTCATTTCTCACTACCTTCATCTCACCTTTGATAAATTCAACAACAGCCGAATTTCCGCCAGCATCCGCTATCATAAAGTGAGCAGCGCTATTATGGAATTTTATATTTATCTTATTTAATTCCTCAATGGCTTCCTCCACAGTCTTCGCATGATCCAGCAGTATCCTGTTTGCTCCCACTTCATCTGTGGTCAATTTATTCGGATCCAGTGTCGGTTTTGCATAGGGTACACTGAGTATCGCCAAGGATAAACCATACTCATTCATCCCATCAATTGTTATTCTAGGTGCATCCAGAAGTCTCTGGTTATTAAAAATTGAATTTGTCGGGGGATTACTATAACTATATCCAAGGTAAAATAAATCTGCCGTTACTAACGAAGCATTTTTTCCTGGGGGATTCGTATGTAAAACTGTAATCGGATGACTTAACAGATCATAATCAAGATTTCTGCAAAAGATCGGATCACCATTTTCATTTCTTGCAAGAAAGCTGCTGCACTTCATCGAAAAATCATTCGTATAATGAGAGGTTTGCGCTCTATCATTGCCCGGCTCGGGATTATTTATATCATAATTCATATGATAGCTGCCATAATATTTCATATAGTATAAAGGATAATCATCCACTTTGGTTAAGCTTAAGATCGTCCGTATCTGATTGATTCTGGGAACAAGACAAAAACTTAATACAACCAGCAATAGTACCAGGAATATCGTTATGCTCCTTCTGCTTAAATACTTCTTCATAGATACACCCCCATTTATAGTTAAGAATTCACCTTATCACTTTTTCAGGCTCCTCTTATCGTAGGTTCTGTCTGTAATCTATGCTGCTCCGATATACAAGTATTCAGTCAATAGTGCCCAATGACAGGCTTATCCTTCGTTCTATGCTTCCGCTTCGGTTCATATTCCTGCCAGTATACCCTCTTATCATCATACCGTGTTCTGGCTTCCTTCTCCTCGGCAGGGTAGCCGACATATACGATTCCAAGTGGTTTTACATGCTCCGGAATGTTCAGTGCCTCTTTTACAATTTTCACAGTTCCCGGATTTGGGTATACTCCGATCCATACTGTACCTAGTCCAAGCCCTGTTGCAGCGATTAATATGTTCTGCAAGGCTGCACTGCAATCCTGAACCCACATTTCCTGTGTAATTCCCTTAAAAGCCAGCTTCATATTACCGCATACAACAATAGCAGCCGGAGCATTGTATTTTGCAAATATCAATTTATCCTTCAGCTCTGCCATTTTATCAGGTTCAGTTACAACGACAAACTCCCAGGGCTGGCAATTCGCTGCAGTCGGAGCCGCAGTAGCCGCCTTAATCAAAGCTATGATCGTATCCTGATCCACCTCACGGTCAAGATAATTTCGAATACTTCTTCTTTTATAGATTGCTTCTATCGCTTCCACTCCGATTTCCCCTTCCTTTCGAAGTATGATGCTCCTATTACCTGCTTCACTTCAATTAAAAAATCCTACTGATTTCAGTTCTCTTTCATTTTCTTTCTCTTATTCTCTTTCTTTGGATCTGATCTTATCCAGCTTCTTCCTCTTAAGGTCAATATGACGCTCCTTACTTCTGGGATAATACTGGTCACATTTCTGGCAGTAGCCCTTATGGCTTGCTTCCCGGCCTTTCGCGCATACTCCCATCGATACATAATGGATACATACCGTCTCCCTGTCCTTTGACATATGGCTCCCCCTTTCTATGGGCCTTTACTACTTCATACCATGTATATGAAACATTACTTATTACTGAGTTATAATTACCTGAATACTTCTTCCTTCAAATGGAATAATTTCTCACTTAAGTATAACACAGCTTCTACTATTTAGAAGCATCATTTGTTTAATTTCATATAATATCATCCAATGTTCAAGGAACGAACCAAGTTTGCCTCCATCAGCAGTAAAAAGTTATGTTGTGAACAGAGTTTGACCATAAGATAAAAATCCCCCGTTTACGGCAATATTTCACAGTGATTAAGAGCCTATCAGCTACACGGTGAACTGCTTTATTCGGGGGATTAGATAATTATTAAGCTTGTGGATTAGTCCTGAACAAATATCCTATAGATTGCCCTGGTAGCTTCCTCGAAGTCTTCCTCGGATACACCTATTATAATATTTAACTCGGAAGAACCCTGATCAATCATTTTAATATTAATCTTTGCCTGTGCCAGTGCTGTAAATATCTTCGCAGCAGTACCTCTGGCCTTTCTCATGCCACGGCCTACCACAGCGATCAGTGCCAGATCATCTTCTATCTCAATATGATCGGGATTGGTACGGGAGATGATTTCATCCAATACTGCTTTTTCCTTACCGCGGATTGCTTCGGTACTGACGATGACACAGAGAGTATCGATGCCGGAGGGTATATGTTCAAAGCAGATATTATTCTTCTCGAGAGATCTGAGTATATTTCTTCCGAAGCCAACCGTACTGTTCATCATATCCTTCTCAATATTGATGACTGAGAAGCCCTTCTTGCCGGCAATACCGGTAATCGTGAAATCGCTTCTGTCCACGGATTGTGACACGATCATAGTGCCCGGATCCTCTGGATGATTGGTATTCTTAATATTAATCGGAATTCCCTTCGTACGTACAGGGAAGATGGAATCCTCATGAAGTACGGTTGCACCCATATAGGAAAGCTCTCTAAGCTCTCTATAGGTAATTGTAGTAATCGGTCTTGGATCCTTCACGATTCTGGGATCGCAAATCAGGAAGCCGCTGACATCGGTCCAGTTCTCATAGATCTGAGCATCTGCCGCCCTGGCTATGATGGAACCGGTAATATCGGAACCGCCTCGGGAGAAGGTCTTAATGGTATCATTCGGCATGGAACCATAGAAGCCGGGAATTACGGCATTCTCCATCTCGCCTAGCTTAGGAGCCAGCTTGGAGATTGTTTTATCCAAATCAAACTCTCCGCTTTCGTTAAAGCAGATTAATCCAACCATATCGAGGAAAGGAAAACCAAGGAACTTGGCGAGCAGCATGCTGTTCAGATATTCCCCGCGGCTGGCTGCATAATCACGGCCGGCTCTGTGAGTAAAAGAATATTTGATATGCTTGAACTCCTCCTCAAGGGATAAATCCAGATTAAGATCTCTGATAATGTCATTATACCGATCTTCAATCGCCTGAAATTCAACATCAAAGTTCAAACCCTTGCTTGCTATATCGTAACATCCATATAACATGTCGGTAATCTTCGTATCACTGGCATACCGTTTACCAGGTGCGGAGGCAACAACAAACCGTCTGTTCTTATCTGCGTGAACGATATCCGCCACCTTCCGGAACTGGTTTGCATCAGCTAGTGAGCTCCCGCCAAACTTAACAACCTTTATGTCACTCATAAGTACTCCTTTTTCTGCACTTTAATCCGTGCCGTAATTAATTGGCATTTTTTAAATATCATTATATTATAAAATGTTTAAATAATCAATTATGGAATAAAAAAAGTATAAATTTTCATTGAGAACAGAAAAAAGTTCTTTGACGCAAAATGAGAAATAAACGTGTAGGGTATCCTACGGTTTATTTCTCATTCTGCGACTATTATATAAAAGGTAAAGCAAACTATTTTGAACCGTCGGCATAATAAGGCACGATGATAAAGTTCCCGGCATGGATCGTATCTGTGGTAAGTCCGTTACTATCCTTCAATTCTTCAACATATTCGCCGATATCATCGTATTCATCCGACATAAAACTGTCAGCGATACTCCACAGGGTATCACCCTTCTTAACCTCAACGCTGGTCACAAGCTTAATTCTCTCATGGCTTCCCTTAGCTGTAACCGTCTTAGTGAAGAAGAGCATGGATAATAAGATAAGCAGAATCAGAAGCAAGCCTCCGATCATCCACATTCTGATCCTATTAAGAATCATTCTATCTTTCATGGTATATCTCATGGTTCTGTTCATACGGTATTCCTCCCAAATAATCAATCATATAATAACTAATCCCTTCAAAGGTGCCATGCGGGCTACAGGATCGTTTTGTCATGTACTGGTATCATTATAGTATGGGTCAGGGTCATCCGCTGTCAGTTAAGAAAAAATTTTATTAGTTTTCCTCTTTGTATTATGAGGAATTATCAATTTATCGAACATATGATACGAACATTTGTTTCTATAGCTTGATTATAGTGGATATATCACAGTTTGTCAACATAAAAATTCGAACATTCGTTTCTTTTTACAAACATTTTTTCGTTTTTCAGAACATTAGTTTTGCATTTTTATGACTGATATGTTATAATCTACTCAACTGATAAACCGTTACATATTTGATTAAAGATAGAATACATCTGATGAAGAATAAATTTTAATGGAGGCTGATAGAATGGGATATGGAAGGATAAGCAATAAACAGAAGGAAATATTAGAGTATTTAAAATCTCAGATTATTAATAAAGGATACCCGCCGGCAGTACGTGAAATTTGCGAAGCTGTCAAGCTAAAGTCCACTTCCTCTGTCCACTCCCATCTCGAGACCCTTGAGAAGAACGGTTACATCCGCAGAGATCCATCGAAACCCAGAGCAATTGAAATTATCGATGACGAATTCAATCTGACCAGACGAGAGCTGGTGAATGTACCGATCGTCGGAACGATTACAGCCGGTCAGCCGATCCTGGCCGTTCAGAATATTGACAGCTACTTCCCTATTCCTTCAGAGTACATGCCGAATGAAGAGACCTTTATGCTGATGGTCAAGGGTGACAGTATGATAAATGTAGGTATCTTTAACGGAGATAAGATTCTGGTTCAGAGACAGTCCCATGCGAAGAACGGCGATTTTGTGGTTGCAATGATTGAAGATGAAGTGACCGTGAAGACCTTCTATAAGGAGAATGGCTACTATCGTCTGCAGCCGGAGAATGACTCTATGGAGCCGATTATTGTTCCTGATCTCCAGATTCTCGGTAAGGTAATTGGATTATTCCGTATCTTCTTCTAGACTAAACCTAAATCAGCCGATACCGCTTTGAGTGACCATCAGTCTGGTCAAATAAATCAATATAAATGAATAATTCAATCGCTAACTACGATATAGCAAAAGGCAGATATCAGGATTCACTCCTCCTGATATCTGCCTTTCATTATTCCTTTTGTTTGATACCTTACATATTTCGATTATTAATATATTTTTTATTCTGCCTGCTTTATTACTACAGTCCCAGCTGTTCCTTATTGATGGTCTTGCCATCGCGCCAGATTCTCTCCAGATTATAGAATAAGCGATCCTCCTTAGAGAATACATGAACCACCACATCACCGTAATCCAGCAGGATCCAGCTTGCGGAACGTATGCCTTCTATCCGTTTGGGTTCATACCCTTTCTGACCGAGTACATCCTTCACATTGGAAACCAGTGCGTCTACCTGAGGGGCATTCGATCCGTTTGCTATGACGAAATAATCCGCAATGATAGAAATATCTTTTATCTCAATTACCTGGATATCTTCACCCTTCTTCTCATCCAGTGCCTCATAAACCAGTTTCACCATTTCCTTCGAATTCTCCACAATATACCTCCTTTATAATCCTTTTAATCCTTTTAATCCTTTATAATCCTTTATCATCCTAATAATCCTTTATAATATTCATAAGTATCCATCGTCAATGAATCAATCACGGAGCCGATCTCACTCAGATAATCGAGGGTGCTTTTCGATACCATGATCACTGCGTTATCCAGATGATTGTATGCTTCCCATCGGATCCTGTCTATCTCCGGTAAAGGCTTCCGATTGGGTTCAATATAATCTGAAATAAAGATGATTTTCTCCAGTAAGGACATACCGGGTCTTCCGGTGGTATGATATCGGATGGCATTTAAGATATCCTCATCCTTAATCCCGAATATATCCTCGGCATAGGCTGCTCCGACCTTCGCATGGAGCAGTAATACCCTCTGCCTCTCAACCTCGCTGATCGGCAGATGATAACGGATACAATCATTGATTAATTCTTCATCCGAAAAATCCTTAACACAGTCATGTAAAATACCTGCGATACTGGCTTTCCACATATCGTAGCCATGGATCAGGGCTAAATCACAGGCTACTTCTTCCGTCCCGAGGCTATGCCTGTATCTGTATTCTCCCATCCACGGCCTTATGCTGTCCCTTAATTGCTGCAGTTCCATGTAGCTTACCTTCTTTATCATCATATGATATTCCGTCCACCGGCTTGCCTGCCTTTTCACAACGGACGAAAGATTAGTACTATGTTATAGCATGAACATAATGCATGTTTTGATCGTCAGCTCCGATCGCATGCTCTCAAGCAAGCTTGCGGCATGTTCACTAGGCTTAAATTGTATCAGATAAATTTATAGGGGAACCGTATAGACCATGTTCTTCGATATAGGACTGAACCTGGCTCGGTACATAGTATCGTATGGATTTACCTTTTACGATCCGTTCCCGGATATCCGCTGAAGAGATTTCTATCGTAGGCATATCCAATAGGATGATACTGGCTCCGTATTCCTCAGTAAGTCTCTTCACCTGCTGTTCCATCTGGCTTTTCGGCAGATGGTTCCTGCCGGCCGCTACTACCGTGCATAGATTAAATACAACCTGAGGCGTTTTCCATTCTGTTATCTGAAATAGCGAATCTGCTCCTATGATGAAATAATATTCCGTATCCGGATGGTCCATGGTAAGCTCTGTAAGAGTATCGCAGGTAAAGGTTACCCCTTCCCGTTCCAACTCTATTGCAGAAATCTCAAAATGCGGATTATCCAGGATTGCCAGTTCAGTCATCTTCCTTCTGTCTTCGCCGGAAGCCACCTCAAGGCTGGCCTTATGCGGAGGCTTCTTGGAAGGCATAAAAAGAATTGTATCAAGCCCGATCTGTTCATATGCATATTCGGCCAGAAATAAATGGCCGTTATGAATCGGGTTAAAGGTACCACCCATTATTCCGACCTTCTTCATATTATTCCACCCTTTCTTATCTTTAGTAAACCAGGAGCATTGCTCAAGCTAAGCCTTGCTTTTAAGTTTCTTGTCTTCAGGAAGGACAATTCTCTTTTTATCCTTCGATTCTCTATATAATACAATCTTCTTACCGATGATCTGTACCAGCTGGGAATGAGTACGTTCTGCCAGGGTATTCGCCAGAACATTGATATCCTCTGTACAGTTCTTCAGTACATTAATTTTGATCAGTTCCCTTGCTTCCAGTGCTTCCGATACACCTTCGGTGATTTCCGGGGTCAGGGATGATTTGCCGATCTGATAGATCGGATCCATAGTCATCGCCAGCCCTTTCAGATATGCACGCTGTTTCGTTGTCATAATCTGCTCCTTTCCTAATTATATGTTATGGCACATCCAGACTCATGAAACCTTCGGTTTCATTCGTTGATATGTTATGGCATATCCAGACTCATGAAACCTTCGGTTTCATTCGTTGATTATTATAAGTAACCCTTCGGGGTTACTTATAATAATCAAATTCTAATCCATACATACGGACCGTATCTCCCTCTTCGATCCCGAGAGCTTCCAGATCCTCCAGTATACCATTTTCCCTTAAGAAGCGCTGGAAGAAGGTAAAGCCCTTCTCAGAGTCCAGATTGGTGTAACCGAGCATTCTCTCGATTCTCGGTCCCTCCACCACAAACTTATGCTCCTCTTCCTTCCATACCTCGTAAGGCTCCTCTGATTTCATCAGATCCTCGGGGAAGAATTCCCTCTCGAATACGACAGGAGTCTGATCCACCTGATCCAGCATTTCCTTCACATGATACAGAAGCTCCTTCACTCCCTTGCCGCTGACTGCGGAGATCGGGAACACTTTAATTCCCTGTGGTTCAAAGGTATCCTTGATTTTCTTTAATACCTCTTCCCCTTCTTCTCCATAGAAAACATCTATCTTATTGGCTGCAATCACTTGAGGTCGGCTTGCAAGCTCGGCGTTATAGGAAACCAGCTCTGAATTGATCAGATTAATATCCTCAATCGGATCCCTGCCCTCTGTGGAGGCCGCATCCACCAGATGGATGATAACCTTCGTACGTTCGATATGACGCAGGAATTCATGTCCAAGTCCAAGTCCCTCCGATGCTCCCTCAATCAGACCGGGGATGTCCGCGATGACAAAGCCGTTTCCGCCTTCCAGATCCACGACACCCAGATTGGGGCTGGTGGTCGTAAAATGATAATTGCCGATCTTCGGTTTTGCATTGGTCACTCTGGCTAAGAAGGTCGATTTACCGACATTCGGGAAGCCGACCAGACCTACATCCGCTATTACCTTAAGCTCTAAGATAACCGTCATCTCCATGGCCTTCTGACCTGGCTGTGCATATTGGGGCACCTGCATCGTTGCCGTTGCATAATGTTGGTTTCCTTTTCCACCCCGTCCGCCACGCAGGATTACTTCCCTTTTATTCGATTCGGACATATCGGCAACTACTTTGCCGGTGGTCTTCTCCTTGATTACAGTTCCCGGTGGTACCTTACAAATCAGGTCCTCACCGTTCCTGCCGGTGCAGTTTCTCTTCCCGCCGTTTTCCCCGTCCTGGGCAGCATATTTTCTGATATATCTATAATCTGCTAAGGTATTCATACCTTCATCCACTTCAAAAATCAGGTTACCACCCTTACCGCCGTCTCCTCCGTCCGGTCCGCCGGCAGGAACAAAAAGCTCTTTCCGGAAGGATACATGTCCATCTCCGCCCTTGCCGGACCTGATATAGATTTCCGCTCTGTCTGCAAACATTCTAAAACCTCCATTTTCCTCTTGCAGGTATCTATGCAATCTGCGGTCGAGCTGTAAGCCTTATCCGTCCGATTGATATGATCAATTTCACTTTATTAACTATTATTTCTTATTCTACTTCAGATTATTTCTTAAAGTCTTTCTAATATTATGTCAAAGCCATCAAGCCTATTATAATCACAAATCATGGTAAATTCAACCGATGGGAAATTATAACTTTTATTTCATGCATAAAAGAACCCCAAATCCTTTCAGAATTTGGGGTCATTACCGAAATCGGGTTGAGTCATTACATGCACTGCTATGCAGTAAATGAATTATTTGCTCTCTACAGGGTAAACACTTGCCTGTTTCTTATCCCTGCCTTTTCTTTCGAATTTGACAACACCGTCAACCAAAGCAAATAATGTATCATCGCCGCCGCGTCCAACGTTAACTCCGGGATGGA
>JAEZJW010000025.1 GCA_023415595.1 Bacillota bacterium | reverse complement strand
ATAATAGGTGCGGTTACACATGTATTTATACAGGATTCAACCAAAGGCTACGGGACTTTTATTGAAAACATGGTAAATAATTTAGAATAAGGAAAACTTTTGTTATAATAAGAAGTCGACGAAATATTGTAAAAAGTAAGTTGATTGTATTCTATCCAACACCAAATTAACTCCTAATAATTTCCAATCATACAAAATATTGTGGATACAGATTTTTCTCCTATTTTATCCTTATATTTACTGTCGAATGGTGCGACAAGAACTAATTGATTGTTTGAATCGATGCAGATATAATTCACTTATGGTAATTATTTACAGGTAATAATTGCTGATAATTTGATACTGAAGATATGTAAAATGTAGAATTCTTGGTTTTCATGTTAGTAAATGGCTTTTTGTGTAAATATTTCATAAAAATAGTCACATACTGCGAGCCATATTTTGGTAATATTGCTAATGCGATATTTGTTGACTGTAAATTATGGAAGTTATATAATTATAGACACATTACAACATGAAATACAAAGTGTCATAACCGAGATCACAAATCGTGAAATACAAAGTACTGACAACCCTGGACTATTTGGGATGGAATTCTAAAGCACTATGATTATGATAATTATATTGAGAAGAATCAGAAAAATGTTATGGAGGTTGGAAAGGAAGTATGAGCAAAATTAATGTAGCTATTGTTGACGACAACGAGAGAATGGTTAATCTGCTTGAGGACATCCTGAAGGAAGATGCAGATATCGAGGTTGTTGGAAAATCGGAAAATGGCATTGACGCACTGGACATGATTAAAGAGAAAAAACCGGATGTCGTCTTATTGGATTTGATTATGCCGAAGCTGGACGGGCTCGGAGTAATGGAGAAGGTAAGAAGGGATTCAGAATTCAAGAAGAATCCTTCTTTTATTGTTATTACAGCAATCGGTCAGGAAGGTGTTACGGAGAATGCTTTTGAACTGGGGGCAAATTATTATATTATGAAGCCCTTCGATAATAATGTGGTATTATCGAGAATTAAACAGATCAAAGGTGACTATCATAACAAGCTGATTGATAACCATAGGGTGAGCGCTTATGAGAATAAGAGTGCTTATATGGAGCGCAACTTAGAATCTGATGTAACTAACATCATCCATGAAATAGGGGTACCTGCACATATTAAGGGATACCAGTACTTAAGAGATGCAATCATGATGTCAGTGAATGATGCTGAGATGTTAAACTCCATAACAAAGCTATTGTATCCGTCTATTGCAAAGCGCCATAAGACCACTCCCAGCAGAGTTGAGAGAGCAATCCGTCATGCGATTGAGGTGGCTTGGAGCAGAGGGAAGATGGACACCATCGATGAATTATTCGGATATACAGTCAGTAATGGAAAAGGAAAGCCGACGAACTCTGAGTTTGTTGCATTAATTGCAGACAAGATCCGCCTGGAATACAAATTAAGGGCGTAACTTATATTGAGGGAGAGAGTGAAAGGACGTGTTTCAAACTAATCGTTTGAAACACGTCCTTTCTTACAAAGAACTTGCCATCATTGCATATCCTCGAATACATTCAGAAATAATAACTCTTATGAATGAAGGAGGTTTGGTTATGGCTATCGTAAATAATAATGAAAATAGTAAAAAGAAGGGAACCGGAATTAACCTGGCGCATATCTCGGATAGTAATCAGGCTCAGAGTGCCGGGGCACCGGGCAGTGCCGGTATTGTCGGGAGTAAGAGGTGGCTGAAAGCTCACACGGATCAAATGGGTAATATTACTTCTAATACAGACCATTCTACCAACTCTTAATTAATTGCCTATTTATATAAAATGTTACAATCCGACGGTTATAATTAGTTAACATATTGTGATATTAACAATTTTGTAATTTCATACAAAAAAGTTTATGATTTTTGTTTTACCTCCCGATTAAATATGTTATGATAACTATGTATGCCATTTTGGCAGTATTACATAGCACAAACTTGGAGGAGAAAATGAATTTAGAAGTACTGGAATTAATTTTTACTTTTGCGGGAGGCCTGGGCTTATTTCTATATGGAATGAATCTTATGGGTGATGGCTTGCAGAAGTCAGCTGGTAACAAACTGAAACGGCTTCTGGGTTACCTTACGAATAACAGGATTATGGCTGTTTTAGTAGGAACCGTAGTAACAGCAATAATACAGAGTTCATCGGCTACAACTGTAATGGTTGTAGGTTTTGTTAATGCGGGAATCATGAATCTCGGACAGGCAGTAGGAGTAATCATGGGTGCAAATATCGGTACCACTGTTACAGCCTGGTTGGTATCCATGAGTGAGTGGAGCGCTGTCTTAAAACCCGATTTCTTCGCTCCGTTATTAGTTGGTGTCAGTTCTTTTGTTCTTATGATGTCGAAGGATAAGAAGAAAAAAGATATCGCAGAGATTATCATCGGTTTAGGAATCCTGTTCATTGGCTTACAGCTGATGTCGGATGTAATTAAGCCTTATGCGAAGAGTGAAGGTTCCATTTTCTCTGAAGCTTTCAAGGTATTGGGAAGTAACCCGATTCTTGGCATATTGGTAGGTGCCGTTGTAACCGCTATTATTCAGAGCTCCTCCGCATCCGTCGGTATCCTTCAGACACTGGCGATGGCAGGAGTCGTTAACTGGAATTCCGCTATCTTTATTACATTGGGACAGAATATCGGAACCTGTATCACGGCAATCCTGTCCAGTATCGGTGCAAATAAGACAGCAAAAAGAGCAGCAGTGATACACCTGTCCTTCAATATAATCGGTGCAGCTATCTTTGGTGTTGCAATGTTTATTATATTTAAAGTGAATACCGCTTTTGCAGCTTCCAGTATTAACAGTGTTCAGATCTCCATCTTCCATACTTTGTTTAATATAACCAATACAATTCTGCTCTTCCCGTTAGCTAATTGGCTGGTGAAGTTATCCGGAGTATTTATCGATGACTCTAAGGTGGAAGAAGATACGGATGAACTTCATGTAACACTCCGTCATCTGGATGAGAGAATTCTTGAGACCCCTTCCTTTGCTGTAGAAAATGCAGTAAAAGAAGTAGTGCATATGGGTAAAATCACACTGGACAATACCCGGGAAGCAGTAGAGGCACTTTTGAAGAATGACAGTGAGAAGGCAGACAAGGTTCTGGAAGTAGAAAAGGTCATTGATGCACATCAGAAGCTCATTACGGAGTACCTGGTCAAAATCAATAACCTCTCCTTAACCGAACAGCAACATTTTATTGTCAATAATTTGTTCCATACCATATCGAATATTGAAAGAGTCGGAGACCATGCGGAAAATCTGGCGGATTTGGCTCATGAGAAGATTCAGAATAAGATTTATTTCACAGAGGATGCATATAAGGAGCTTCAGGAGATCTGTGATAAAGCGGTCAGTTCCTTTGATTATGCGATTCAAGCCAGGGAAACAGAGAATGTGGATTTCATCAGGAAGGTAGAAGAGTTGGAGGATGCGGTAGATGATCTTAAGGATAACTTAAGACAGCAGCATATTGACCGTCTATCCAAAGGATTATGTACCTCAGAGAACGGAGTTATCTTTATCGATGCCCTGATTAATCTGGAGAGAATATCTGACCACTCGCTGAACATCGTAGGTTTCGTGGAAAGCGAGCTCGAATTCAAGCATTAAAAATGCACAAAAAAAACAAGACTTACCAATAAAAAAGCAACAATATCATAATATTCTCTAAAATAGAAAGAAGTTCTTGAAATTTCTACTTGAATTAGGTAAAATGTGATTGAGAAAAATTTGTCAATCATGGATGAGTAGGCAGATTTTCCTCAGTTGATAAGTTCCAAATGGTTCGTTATAACAATGAAACTCCGACTGCTACGCATGCATTGCATGTACCAGACTATTCAGGAGATTCGGGTGTTGTTATACAAATAAATATTTAATTAGGAGGAATTAAATCATGGCAGTAAAAGTAGCAATTAATGGTTTTGGACGTATCGGCCGTCTTGCATTCAGACAGATGTTCGGTGCAGAAGGTTATGAGATCGTAGCAATTAACGATTTAA